>JADGHK010000002.1 GCA_019686145.1 Bryobacteraceae bacterium
GAAGAGCATCGACCCTGGCCTTCTCCCGTTCACAAGTTGCTCCGAGAGAGCGGATACGCTGTGTTCCGTCTTTCCCGCACTCTCACGCGGCTTCTGTTAGTGGTTCCGGACGGCGGAAGCGGCTCGGATCAAGATCCGATCGGAGTTTTGCCGAACTATCTCGCGACCGCCGATGCGAAACGTGCCCGCCAGCTCCTGGAGCAGCGAGGGTGGAGAGTCTTAGGAGCCTGAGGACTTCCGCAGACGAATGACGACCGACTTTGAAGCGGGCGTGTTGCTGCGCTCGGCGACGCTTCCGAGGGGCACGAGCACGTTGGCTTCCGGGAAGTATGTCGCGGTGCACTGCCGCGGTATCGGGTAGGGAAGCACGCGGAAGCGAGGCGCGACACGCTCCTCTCCCTGAAACACGCTTACGAGATTAACCTCCTCACCTGCGGTCAGGTTGAGCTGGCGCATGTCCTCTTCGTTCATCAGAATGACCCGGCGGCTGCCGAAAACCCCGCGGTAGCGGTCGTTGTCGGTGTAGATCGTTGTATTGAACTGGTCGTGGCTGCGGATGGTCATCATGAGCAGTTCGCCGGATTGCAGATCGTGCCGCGGGATCGGATGGGGCAGGAAATTGGCCTTTCCGGTGGCGGTCAGGAACCGGCGATCGCGGGCGGCATTCGGCAGGAGAAAACTCCCGCGCTCCTCGATCCGCTTGTTAAAGTCCTCAAATCCCGGAACGACTCTGGCGATGTGGTCACGAATCCTGCCGTAGCAGGCGGTGTAGGAGGTCCAGTCGACGCCGAGCGTTGCCGCGGCGATGCCGGCGATAATCGCGATCTCGCTTCGCAAGTACTCGGAGGCGGGGCGGAGCACTCCCTGCGACCGGCTGATGACGCCCATCGAGTTCTCCACGGTTACAAACTGCAGTCCGGTCGCCTGCACGTCGCGTTCGGTTCTCCCGAGGCACGGGAGGATCAGCGCCTGACGCCCGGTGACGACGTGGCTCCGGTTGAGTTTCGTTGATACGTGTACAGTCAGGCGGCACTGGCGGAGCGCCGCCGCAGTTCGCTCCGTATCCGGGGAGGCAGAGAGGAAGTTACCCCCAAGCGCCATAAACACACGCGCCTCGCCGGAAAGCATTGCCTGGATGGATCGCACGGTGTCGAAGCCGTGTTGGCGCGGCGGCTCGAAGCCGAACTCCTCGCCGAGCCTGTCCAAAAACGAGTCCGGCATGCGCTCCCAGATGCCCATCGTACGATCGCCCTGTACGTTGCTGTGGCCGCGAACCGGGCACACTCCCGCGCCCGGCCGCCCGATATTCCCGCGAAGCAGGAGCAGGTTCACAATCTCTTGAATGTTGGCGACCGCGTTGCGATGCTGCGTCAGGCCCATCGCCCAGCAGCAAATCGTCCGCTGGGAGCGCATGGCGACCTCGGCCGCCTTACGGATGAGCGGGCGCTCGATGCCGCTCTGCTGCACGATGTCCGCCCAGTCACAGCGCCGGACATCCTCCGCGAAGGCGCTGAAGCCGTGTGTGTACTGCTCAATGAACTCCTTATCCAGGACAGTGCCCGGGCGCCGGTCCTCTTCCTCGAGCATCTCCTTCATGATTCCTTTCAGGAGCGCGACGTCACCATTGATGCGAACAGGAAGATAGAGCGTGGTCAATGGCGTGCCGCCGCCGAGGAGATTCGTGATCTCCTGCGGGTGGCGGAACCGCATGAGGCCGGCCTCGGGAAGGGGATTGATGCTCACGATCTCGCAGCCGCGTCTGGCCGCAGCCTGCAGCGTCGCAAGCATGCGCGGGTGATTGGTTCCCGGGTTCTGCCCAATCACAAAGATAGCGTCGGCAAGGGCAAAATCGTCCAGAGTGACTGTGCCCTTTCCCACTCCAATGGATTGACGGAGGGCTTCGCCGCTCGACTCATGACACAGGTTGGAGCAGTCCGGGAGATTGTTCGTGCCGAACATGCGGACGAAAAGCTGATAGAGGAACGCGGCTTCGTTGCTGGTTCTTCCTGATGTGTAGAAGATGGCCTGATCGGGCGAATCCAGCTGGCGCAATTCGGAGGCGATGAGGGCAAACGCATCTTCCCATTCGATGGGTTCGTAGTGGCTGGCTCCATCACGGAGAACCATCGGATGGACGAGGCGGCCTTGCCCGTTGAGCCAGCGATCCTCCTGGCTCTCGAGTTCCTTTACGCTCCAGCGCGCAAAGAATTCGGGCCCGGCCTGGCGGATCGTCGCTTCATCAGCGACTGCTTTTGCCCCGTTCTCGCAGAACTCAATGGCTGCCCGGCCCTCTTCCGGTTCGGGCCACGCACAGCCCGGGCAATCAAATCCCGCCTTCTGGTTCACGGCGCGAAGGGTTTCGAGGCTTCGCGCAACACCCATCTGTTTCCAGCTCGTTTCAATTGTTTTCACGATGGCCGGCACACCGGCTGCTGCCTTGGCTGGCGGCTTCTGCTTCATTGTGCCTCCTTGATCCTGGGAGCTCCAGAGTAGACGTTAAACCGGCCGTCGCGGACGAACGCGGCGAGCGTGAGCCCGGACTCGGCGGCGAGATCGACGGCCAGGCTCGAGGGGGCGCCGACTGCTGCCATGATCGGTACCCCGGCAGCCACCGCCTTCTGAACCAGCTCGAAGCTTGCCCGCCCGCTGACCAGCAGTAAACGGCGGCTGAGAGGGAGAGCCGCCTTGAGAAACTGCGCCCCGATCAGCTTATCGAGGGCGTTATGCCGGCCCACGTCCTCCTGCAAGTCGATCAGATTGCCCGCATCGTCGAAGAGCGCGGACGCGTGAAGTCCTCCGGTGGAATGAAAGACCGCCTGCGAGCGCAACAAAACCTCAGGCAGCGAGTGGATCACCGCGGCAGAGACAACGGGCCCTTCCTCAGGCAACGCGCACACTCTCCGGTGCACGGCTTCAATCGATGTCTTGCCGCACACACCGCAGGCCGACGACGTGAAAAAGTTCCGCTCCAGACGGGGCAAATCCACTGTCACGTCCTGCGCCAGTTCGACGCGAACCGAATTCCTGCCTCGCAAGATCGTGCTGATCTGCGATGGATGCTGGAGAATCCCTTCCGTGAACAGGAAGCCGGCAGCAAGTTCATCGTCACGCCCCGGAGTCCGCATGGTGAGAGAAACGGTGCGAAGGTGGCGCGTGCCGGCTGTGTAACCAATTTGAATTTCGAGGGGCTCCTCTACTGCGACGACATCTGGCTCGCGAATTGGATCCCGGCCCCGGAAAATGCGGTGCACATGGACTTCCCGGCACTCTGGCTGCAGGCTCCCGGTCATCACTCAGACGCTATCACAAACTTGACGGCGCGAGCGTCTTGTGATGATATCGTCCGGCGAGGAGGGTATAGATGCCAACCAATCGAGGTGTTGTTTACGTCGGACCAGGTAAAGTCGAGGTGCAGTCGATTGACTTCCCCAAGCTGGCCCTGGGGTCTCGGAAGTGTGACCACGGCGTAATCCTCAAAGTCATTACGACCAATATCTGCGGGAGCGACCAGCACATGGTGCGGGGACGGACTACAGCTCCGCCTGGATTGGTTCTTGGCCACGAGATCACCGGTGAGGTGATCGAAGCCGGACGGGACGTTGAATTTATTAAAGTCGGCGATATCGTTTCGGTTCCTTTTAACATCGCATGCGGCCGCTGCCGCAACTGCAAAGAGGGCAAGACCGGTATCTGCCTGAACGTAAATCCGGCCCGGCCGGGCGCCGCCTACGGCTATGTGGATATGGGCGGCTGGGTCGGCGGACAGGCCGAATACGTCATGTGTCCGTACGCCGACTTCAACCTGCTCAAGTTGCCCGAACGCGAGAAGACAATGCCGAAGATACGGGATCTTACTCTCCTGTCGGACATCTTCCCCACCGGGTATCACGGCGCCGTTACGGCCGGTGTCACAACCGGTTCAATCGTCTACATCGCGGGCGCCGGACCTGTCGGCTTAGCGTGCGCAGCCTCCTGCCACCTGCTCGGTGCAGCCGTTGTCATCGTAGGCGACATGATCCCCGAGCGTCTGGAACAGGCTCGCAGCTTCGGGTGTGAAACCGTCGATCTGCGCAAGTCGGCAACGCTTGCCGAGCAGATTGAGCAGATCGTCGGCAAGCCGGAAGTGGATTGCGGAATCGACTGCGTTGGCTTTGAAGCTCACGGGCATGGGAGGGAAGCCACACAGGAACGGCCGGCTACAGTCCTCAACTCGCTCATGGAAGTAACGCGGGCTGGAGGCGGCATCGGCATTCCCGGACTCTACGTCACCGACGACCCGGGCGCCGCTGACGAGAACGCTAAGAAAGGGATGCTGGGGATACGGATCGGTCTTGGATGGGCCAAGTCACACACGTTTGCAACCGGCCAGTGCCCCGTGATGAAGTATCACCGGCAGCTCATGCAGGCGATTCTCTATGACAAGGTGCAGATCGCCAAAGCCGTCAATGTAACGGTAATCAGCCTGGACGAGGCGCCGAAGGGCTACGCGGAGTTTGACAAGGGCGCTGCGAAGAAGTTCGTCATCGACCCCAACAACATACTCGCGAAGGCTGCCTAGAAGTATCAAATACGGGACGGCTCGCTGGTGGGGGCCGTCCCGCTTTCCTCAAAGCCGCCGTATCTCTTACCCTGCAGCCATACGCTTCCACGCGTTCTGCGCAGTGATGCGCACGGTTCGATTCTCACTCTTCATTTTGGGCAGGATCGCCGCTGCGGCTTCGGCGGTTCCCAGCTTCGCCATCCCGATAATTGCCGCACACTGCCAGTGCTCCTCCGGCCTCTCCAAGGCGGTCTTATAGATGCGCATGGCTTCCGCCGTGTTCCCTTCCGCCGCCTGCGCATCTGCGTAACGGAGCATGCTGTCCATCTGCTCAATCCTCTGCCACTCGGACAGCGACTTCGGATCCGGAAGCCTCGGGTTCGACGGCGCTTTCTTGCCGATGCGCCCGAATGCCTTCACACCGGCGACGGCGAGTTCCTTGTTCGGAGACCTCATCGCCTCCAGGCTCAAGCTGACCCCTTCCTCCGCGCGCCGATGCCCCAGAGCAGCCAGAATCCGCGGCTTGAAGTCCTCCCTGGCGTCTTTGTAAGCCGCAGCCAGCGCCTTGATGGAGGCGCTCCCGGGGATCCGCTCCAGGCAATAGGCTACCTCTTCGCTGAGTTCCGGATCATGGATCCACCGGCTGATGGCTGGCACTGCCTCTTCGCCCGCAATGTTGGCGAGCAGGCGCAGCGCGTGAACGCGCACCGTACGCTCGTAGGCAGGGCCGGCGAGTTCGAGCAGATTCTTCACAATTTCGGCACGGTTCTTTGAGTTGGGGTCCTTGCCGACGGAATGCACCATCGTGGCGAGAGCCTCGCGAGCCGCCTTCGCCACTCCCGGATTGCTCGAGGCGGCCAGCTTGCCGAGCTGTGGAATCACGGAAGGGGAGGCGCTGCCAGCGGCGCGCCAGGCCGAGAAACGCTCCTGTGCACTCTCGCTCTGAATCGCCTTCAAGAACGTCTGATCATCCGGCATCGTTCGCTCCTACAGGTGCCAGGCGCCGCGGCCCGGCCGGCTCAGGAGGCGGTTCGCCTCATCGTCATTCTTTACCCGCTCGTTTACGGGATCCCATTCCAGCTTCCGCTGCAAGACGAAGGAGAGGTTGCCGAGAATGCATAGCGATGCGACGCGGTGCGCTGCTTCGATGTGCATGATCGGCTTGTTGCGGGTGCGGATGCAATCCTCAAAGTCTTCGCTATGTCCGGGGCTGCGATACACCTTCCCGCAGTCGCACTGCGCAGCAAAGTCCTTGGCCTTCTGCTCGGTGGCGGTGCCCGCGCCGTCACCCAACGTGACGGTCAGCGTGCCGTGCTCGCCGTGATAAATCGCGCCGTATCGCGCCTCGATCTCTTTGGAGGGAGTGCCGGGTTGCGCCCAGACGAGCGTCCAATCCGGATTCTTGAACTCGTAGGTCACTTCCATCGTCACGGCTGAGTCGTACATGCCATCCGGAGGCGGATCGCCCTTCGCCTCCACGCTGACGGGACCCGTGTGGTCGGCGTCCATGATCCAGTTTGCGATGCTCATGACGTGCGCGCCGCGATCGCGAATCTGGCCTCCGCCGAAATCGATCAGCCAGCGGAAGGAGCCGTGCGTGTGCTTCGAGTTGTAGGGAATCCATCGGGCCGGACCCACCCACATCTCGTAGTCAAGCCCCGGAGGAGGATTGGAATCGGGCGTCCAGTCTCCTTGAGGGCTCGCATAGTGCCAGCACGTTACTTTACTCACCTTTCCGAGCCTGCCGGCGCGGATGTAGTTGGCAGCCTGCCACGCCGCCAGTTGGGAGCGCCCCTGCGACCCTACCTGGACCACGCGGCCATAGCGCTCGGCGGCATTGACCATCGCGCGGCCTTCCTCAATGGTGTTGCAGGCCGGCTTTTCGACATAGACGTCCTTGCCGGCCTGACATGCCATGATTGTTTGAAGCGCGTGCCAGTGATCCGGCGTTGCGATGTAGACGGCGTCGACGTCCTTGTCCTCGAGCAGCCTTCGAAAATCCTTATACAATCTGGGGCGCCCGCCGACCCGGGAGGCGGCCTCGTCGAGCCTCGATGAGTCGACGTCGCAAAGAGCAATGGACCGGGCCGGGCGCATGATCCTCGTGCCGTCCCCGCCCAGATTGGATGGCGCAGGTATCTGCTTTCCGAGGTTGGCTTCCGGCCGCAGGAAGAGCTTCCCGCGTCCTCCGATGCCAATGTGGCCAAAGTTGATGATGTCGCTCGGCGGCGGCTGCCCCTGAAGACCGAGCGCCCTGGCCGGAACGATATCGAACAGGAAAACACCGCTGGCAGCGGCCCCTGCTTGCTTGAAAAAGCTCCGTCTGGTGCCTTTCATCGAACCTCCTTGGGGCTGACCACCGACAGCATACTTGAAAACCGCTTTCGAGAAAACCGCGATTGTGGCCCCTCTCCGGCAGGAATGGTCGGGCCCCATGGTAATCTAGTGGCGCGCAGGTTCCCTGCCCGCTTGGGTGACAGGTGTACGCAGGGAGCCCCTTTGGGGTAGTTTTCTGGAGGTCTTGTGGAAGTAACAGCAGCCGGAGTGCGGACGACCGCGGAAGATCTGGCGGAGAAAATTAAGTCGCGCAGTGCCCGTGTTGGCATCATTGGTCTCGGATATGTGGGCCTGCCGCTGGCGGTGGAATTCGCCAAGGCGGGATTCACCGTCACCGGGGTCGACGTACAGACTGCGAAGGTGGACCTGATCAACGCCGGGGCCTCCTATGTTCGGGACGTACCGTCATCGGTTCTCAAGCCTTTGGTCGAAGCCGGCAGGCTTTCCGCAACGGCTGACTTCGCCGTTGTTGCCGACCTCGATACGATCAATATCTGCGTGCCCACGCCGCTCCGGAAGACCAAAGATCCGGACATGAGCTATATCGTCTCGGCGTGCGAAGAGGTCGCTCGGTATTTTGGGTCAGGGAAGCTGATCATCCTGGAATCGACGACATATCCAGGCACGACAGAAGAGCTCTTGCTGCCGCGTCTTGAAGCGACCGGACTGAAGGCTGGAAAAGATTTCTTCCTTTGCTTCTCCCCGGAGCGCGTCGACCCCGGCAACCCGAAATTTCAAACCGCGAACATTCCCAAAGTCGTTGGCGGTGTTACGCCTGCCTGCACCAGCCTGGGCGCCCTGTTCTATTCGCAGGCATTGGAAACGGTTGTTCCCGTCAGCTCCACCAGGGTTGCCGAAATGGTCAAGCTGCTCGAAAACACCTTCCGCATGATCAATATCGGACTGGTGAACGAGATGGCGCTCATGTGCGACCGGATGGGGATCAATGTGTGGGAAGTGATTGATGCGGCGGCAACAAAGCCGTTCGGCTTCATGCCGTTCTACCCTGGTCCGGGGCTGGGCGGACACTGCATTCCTGTCGATCCGTTCTATCTCTCCTGGAAAACGAAGGAGGCAGGCATTGAAGCTCGATTTATTGAGCTGGCGGGCTATATCAACGGCCAGATGCCGCGCTTCGTTGTTGACAAGATCCAGAACGCGCTGAACGACGTCACCAAACCGGTGCGTGGTTCTCATATCCACGTGCTCGGTGTTGCCTACAAGCGGGACATCGACGATGTTCGCGAGTCGCCCGCGCTGGACATTATCCACCTCCTCTCCAGGCGAGGCGCCAAAGTCACCTACTCCGATCCCTTTGTCCCGACAGTGCGGCTGGAGCAGATGGAACTCTGCGCTCAGCCGCCGGAGGCCGCCGTAGCCGCAGCCGACTGCGTCGTGATCGTGACCGATCATTCGTGCTTCGACTATGGGAGTGTGGTTGAACGGGCGAAGTTGATTGTCGATACGCGCAACGCCCTGAAGAACTTCAGCTCTCCGAAGATTCACAGGCTGTAGCTGGCGGCTGAACACTTCGAACTCGCCGGATTGCTGGCCCCTGGCGCAAGCCCGGCGCTGGCGGACTCTAAGGTCCTGTCTTGAACTGACTCGCGTTCCGTCATCCAACGGCGCTGGCGACTACGTATACCCTCCCATAGTCTGGAATCAGACAAAAACATGAGAGCCAAGGGAAATTTCTAAGACTATTACTTCCGTAGGGGCGGTCGATGAGCCTTTGGAGCAGATACATTGCGGAGGCTTGATCGAAAACAGTGACTATCATGTTCAAAGGGACCACCGAGGGTTTGTTGTCAGGCGCCGGACTGGCAACTGCTTTTCCTGAGCGGAGTGGGTTTGAGAGCCATCAGGGCGACCCAGTGGCGATGGCTGCGGGAGTCTGTGCGGAGTCCGCGCCGCCGCAAACTTCGCTTATCACTGTAGGAATCTGCGACACGCAACCGGTCGCCGTCGCCGGCCTGCGGGCGATCCTTGCAGAATCAAAGGAGTTCGAGCTTTCCTGGGCGACCGATTCTCTTGCCGCAGCTCTTCAGCTTGCGCGTGCTACTCCTCCAAAGCTTCTCATCATCGATAAGGGCTTTGGGCAGCAAACCGTTCTGGATACGATTCTCGACCTCCGGTCTGCTGACATTCCGACGGTGGCAGTGGTTTGGGGAATCTCCGTGACGGAGGCGGAGGCTTTGCGCTTCCTTCAGTCGGGCGCGCGCGGCATTCTGCGCAAGACATCCGGCCTGCATACTGTTCTTTCGTGCCTGCGCGCAGTCGGCTCCGGTTCGAGCTGGATGGAGGAGCACGTGCTCCGCGACTCCTTGCGGGCGCAGCGCGGCGGTCATTCCGAGCTGACTCCGAGGGAGCAGCAGGTACTGGAACTCGTCGAGCAGGGGCTCAAGAACAAAGAGATTGCCCAGGAGCTTGGCATCCGTCCGGGAACCGTCAAGATCCACCTGAAGCATATCTTTGAGAAGACTGGGGTCCGGGGCCGCTATGGTCTGGCGCTGGCGAGCCTGAAGGAACGGACGTCGGCCAGTTAATGGTACTGGCACTGGCGCCGCAAGACCGTCACACGGATCTGTCTGGAGGTTCTTGACCTCATGGTATGCTTGATTGCGTGTCCCCTTGTATCCGCGTCGCCGCCATAGGCTTATGCCTTAGCTTCGGCTTAGCGGCGCAGTCGACCCCGCTTCTCGACATTCTTGAAAGCGAGCTGGCGCGAAACTTTGAGGTGCTGAGGGCAAAGGCAGACCCTGCGCCTTACTTCATCGCGTACACCGTTACAGACATCCACTCCTATAGTCTCAATGCCAGTCAGGGCGCACTTTTGGGAGGCGGGGAGTCGCGCAGCCGGTTCCTCGACGTAACTGTACGCGTCGGGAGCCGCTCCCTCGACAACTATCACGATATGCCGGGCGAAAGCCCGCGCTTCACGACCGCCACGCTGCTCAGTATCGACGACGATCCCAATCCGATTCGCCGAGCGTTGTGGCTCGAGACGGATCGAACCTATCGCCTGGCTGCGGAGCGTCTGATCAAAATCCGAACCAACCAGAAAGTGGCTGTTGCTCGCGAAGAGTCCGTGGGGGACTTCTCGGAGGAGACTCCGGTGAAGGCTGTCGTGCCTTCTCCGCCCTTACGAGTGAGTGCGGCGGAATGGGAGGGCCGCCTCCGGCGGCTCTCGGCTGAGTTTTCGCGCTTCCCTGGGATCCTTTCGTCCTCGGTCACCCTCTCTGCCCAGCGGGAGATGAAGTCGTTTGTGAACACCGAGGGCACGAAGCTGCACCACGGGCGCGGCTTCGCGCGCATCTATATCTCCGCGCATGCGAAGGCTCCCGACGGGATGGATCTTTCCGCCTCGGACAGCTTCGAGGCTCTGGATCCCGCCTCCTTGCCGAAAGAGGAGGTGTTGAGAGCAGCTGTCATCCGGGTGGGCGAGAAGCTGGAACGGCTTCTCCGCGCACCTGTGGTCGAGCCCTTTGTAGGTCCAGCAATTCTTTCCGGACGCGCCTCAGGGGTCTTCTTCCACGAGATCTTCGGTCACCGCGTCGAGGGCCACCGGCAGAAAGATGAGTCGGAAGGACAGACATTCGCGAAGTCGGTAGGAAGCCCCGTGCTCCCTGAATTTCTTTCGGTGATTTTTGATCCGACCCGGCGCAAGCACGGCGACGTCGATCTCAATGGCTGGTACGAATTCGACGATGAAGGAGTGAAGGCTCGGCGTGTTCCGGTCGTCGAGCAGGGAATTTTAAAGACCTTTCTGCTCTCCAGATCGCCGCTCAAGGATTTCCCCAACTCCAATGGCCACGGCCGCAAGCAGCCGGGCGCGGAAGTCGTGGCTCGCCAGAGCAATCTGATTGTGGAGTCAGCCAAGACAGTGACCAGCCAGCGTCTGCGTCAAATGCTGATTGAGGAGATCAAACGGCAGGGCAAGCCTTACGGCTATTACTTTGAACAGGTGACGGGAGGGGTCACGAATACGGGACGCCGCGGCGTTCAGGCGTTCAAGGTAGTGCCGGTGGTTGTTTACCGGGTGTACCCGGACGGGCGGCCGGACGAACTGGTCCGCGGGGCTGACATCGTTGGAACGCCGCTGGCCAGCTTCTCAAAGATCCTGGCCACGTCGGATCAATCGGAAGTCTTTAACGGCTACTGCGGCGCCGAATCGGGATTCGTGCCCGTTTCGGCCGTCTCCCCGGCGATCCTGGTCTCGGAGCTGGAAGTTCAAAAAGCGGAGACGGGTCAGGACCGTCCTCCTCTTCTTCCCAGACCGACCGCTTCCGGAGGGGGGCAATGAAGATCGCAGCTCTCCTGGCAATCTCCGGATTGCTAGTCCAGGCGGCCCCGGCCCAGCAGGCTGCTCCGGCTGACCCGATCCTGCAGGCGATGCGGGAAGAGATCGAGCGAGCCAAGATGCTGCGGATCGTGAGCCTGGACGCTCCCTACTTTATCGAGTACGGCGTCGACGATGTCGAATCGTTCTCCGTCTCGGCCTCGTTCGGCGGACTGCTGGCGGCGCGCCCGTCACGGCTGCGGATTCCCCGTATCCAGGTGCGCGTCGGCAACTACGACTTCGACAATACGAACTACGTCTTTACGGATCTGTTTCATGGCCCGCGCTTCGACACCGAGCGCATGGTGCTCGACAACGACGTCCGGGCCCTTCGGACTCATTTCTGGCTTGCGACGGATCGCGCGTACAAAGGGAGCCTGCAGGCGATCGCGCGAAAGCGTTCGGCGCTAAAGAATCTTTCCGAGACGGAGAAGATCAACGATTTTGCCCGCGCGAAGCCGTTCCGCATGGTCCTGAATCTGTACAAAGTGCAGGTGGATCAGGCGTTCTGGACCTCGCAGGTGAAGAAGCTTTCTGCAATCTTCACACAGTATCCGGCGCTTTCGACCGGCACCGTCGACTTTGAATCGAACTATGGCGGCTCCTATCTTATGAACTCCGAGGGTACGGAAGTGCGCATGACCGACAGCCTGACCTACGTGAGGATCCGGGCTTCGACACGGGCAGCCGACGGGATGCCGGTCCGGGATGCGCTTGTGTTTCATGCGCACACGCCTGCGGGCCTGCCGCCCGAGGCCGAACTGCGCCGCGGCGTGGCCGAGGTTGCTGCAAACGTAACTGCCCTGGCCTCTGCGCCGGTGGGCGAAAGCTACGTGGGGCCCGTGCTCTTCGAGCCGATGGCGGCAGCCCAACTGTTCGCGCAAGTGCTCGGCAGGAACCTCAGTTTGACGCGCCGGCCGGTCGGCGAGCCGGGACGAAACTTCCCGTTTGTGCCGAGCGAGTTCGAGGGCCGCGAGGGATCCCGAGTGCTTCCCGAGTGGATGGATGTGGTCGATGACCCGACGCAAAGAGAGTTTCGAGGTAAGGCGCTGCTCGGATACTACCCGGTTGACATGGAGGGCGTTCCTCCGGAGCCGCTCACCCTGATCGAGAAGGGGATTCTTAAGACTTTCCTCCTGACACGCCAGCCCGTCCGCGGCTTTGAAGGCTCCAACGGCCGCGCCCGGCTTCCCGGTGGATTCGGGGCCAAGTACGCCACCTTCGGCAACCTCTTCATCCGCGCATCGGAAACCGTGACCGCCAGCGAGCTGAAGGCCCGTTTGATTGAAATGTGCAAGCAGAGAAACAAGCCTTACGGCCTTCTCATCCGCAAGCTCGATTTTCCTTCCAGCGCCTCGCTTGAGGAACTTCGGCGTGCTGCGGGCGGGCAAGGTGTCCACGGCCGTCCTGTGAGCCCCCCCATTCTGGTCTATCGGGTCTATCCTGATGGTAGAGAGGAATTGGTGCGAGGTTTGCGGTTCCGGGGACTTAACACCCGGTCTTTGCGGGATATCGTTGCCGCTTCCGACGAAGCGTACATGTTCGACTACCTCGAGAATGGAGCGCCGTTTTCTCTCATCGGCAGCGGCACTTATGTCGCGCCAGCGACAGTGATTTCGCCTGCTGTTCTGTTTGAAGATCTGGATCTCGAGCCGTATTCGGAGCCGTGGCCTACGCCTCCGGTAGTGCCTCCGCCTCCCCTGATTCCGGCTTCGCGCTGATTCATGGGAATTCTCGGTCGCAACATCTTCAAAGAGATTGTTTCCAGTGCACTTCTCGGCACGACGTTATTTTCTTTCGTGCTTTTCCTGCGCCAGCTTGGAAAGCTGTTTGAACTGCTGGTGCGAAGCACGGCGCCTCCCTCAACGATTCTCTATCTGTTTCTGCTGATCCTGCCGCCGGTGCTGACGCTGACGGTCCCCGTCGGCGTCCTTGTAGGCATCCTGATCGCGCTGAACCGGATGTCCGCTGATGGAGAGGTTGTGGCATTGCGCGCCGCCGGAGTGCCGGGCAGGCGGGTCGTCTATCCCGTGATGACGTTTGCGGCGTTCGGCGCCGTTGTTGCCGCCGCCTGTTCTTTATGGCTCACGCCGGTGGCGACGCGCGAAACGTTTCGAATTCTGAATCAGCTGGTGTCTTCACAGCTCACCGCCGAGATTCAGCCGCGCGTCTTTTCCGAGCAGTTCCCTAACACGATTCTCTACGTCGGCGACGTCATTCCGAGCGATCCGGTTCGATGGCGCAACGTCTTCATCGCCGATGTAACGCCGCCCGATCAGCGCAAGTCCAAGGGCACGCATGAGGCGGGCGAAGGACCTCGCATTACGGTTGCGCGCGAGGCGATCGCCGTCGCGGACGTAGAACGCAACCGGATCCAGCTTTCGATGACCGATGTCAGCTCCCACGAGCCAGGGAAAGACGCCACGCTGTATTACAGCATTGCCTTTCCCAAAGGGGAGCAAACCCTGCAGGCCAGACCGCGGGATGAGCTGAAAGCGAAGGACTATGCGGCGATGGACACGCTTCCGCTGATCCGGGAGCCGCAGCGAAGCAGCGAGGCTGCGATTGAGCTGCATCGACGCTTTGCATTGCCGCTGGCGTGCTTCCTGCTGGCGCTGCTCGGAATTCCCCTCGGTCTATCCACCCGGAAGGCGGGCAAGTCGCTCGCCTTCGTGCTCACGGTCTTTCTTGCCTTCACTTACTACATGACGTTCATCAGCCTCATAGGTCTCGCCCAAAAGGGCGCGATTCCGGCCTGGCTGGGCGTTTGGACGCCGAATTTTGTCTTTCTCGTCGTGGGTGTCGTCCTTTTCACCCGCCTCGACCGCCCCTCCAAACGCAACTGGACGGCGAGCCTGCAAGGACTGGTGGAACGGGTGTGGGCCCCCGCCAAGGGCCTGGTATCCGCGGAGCCGCATGGTGGACTGGCGATGCGCGGGCGCTGGTTCCTTCTGCCCCAGGTGGTGGACGCCTATGTCCTCCGGCTCTTTGTCTTCTACTTTGGCGTTCTGCTTGCCAGCTTCGTCATGCTGACGCTGGTCTACACCTTCTTTGAGCTGCTCAGCGACATCGTTAAGAACCACGTGCCGATGTCTCGAGTCGTGCGGTACTTCGTCTTCCTGACGCCCCGCCTCATTTACGACTCGACGCCCATGAGCGTGCTGGTGGCTGTGCTCGTCACGTTCGGCATCCTCGCCAAGCACAATGAAGTGACGGCGTTTAAGGCATGCGGCGTCAGCCTGCACCGTCTCGCCCTCCCGGTGCTTTTCCTCAGCACATTGCTCAGCGGAGCGCTGTTCGCTTTCGACCACTACATCGTCCCTGAAGCGAACCGGATTCAGGATGCGATCCGCAATGAGATCAAGGGCCGGCCCACGCAGACCTACCTGGACCCCGGGAGGAAGTGGATCCTGAACGATAAGGCGTCGCGCATCTACTACTACAAGTACATCGACCCGAACGAACGGCTCATGATTGGGGTCCACGTCTTTGAGCTGGTCCCCGAAACCTTCCAGCTTCGGCGGCACATCTCCGCCGAACGCGCCGTCTGGGAACCCGCTCTGAATACCTGGGTTTTTCATAACGGGTGGGAGCGCAAGATCCGGATGGTAAAAGGCTCCTTCCGGGAGGAGTTCAAGGACTTCCGGGGCGCAACGGCCACGTTTCCCGAACTGGACGAGCCGCCGAACTACTTCCTGCGAGAGCTGAAGCAGGACAAGCAGATGAACTTCATAGAGCTGGCGGCGTACATCCGTGATTTGCAGCAGAGCGGCTTCGACACGGTAAACCTCCGCGTGCAGTACCACAAGAAGTTCGCCGTTCCGCTGTTTGCCTTGATCATGGCGATGATCTCCGTGCCGTTCGCCTTCGTGGCCGGCAACCGGGGGGCGATGGCGGGCGTGGCGGTCAGCTTCGGCATCGCCATCGCGTACTGGACGGTCAATCTGCTGTTCGAGCAGGTGGGCAAGGTGAATCAACTGCCGGCGGTGATGGCGGCATGGTTCCCGGACGCCGTTTTTTCACTCGCCGGCCTTTACCTGCTGGCCCGCATGCGGACCTGACGCTAGAGCGTCAGCGTCACCTTCGAAAGAGTCCGCGGTTTATCCGGATCAAGACCCTTTTGCGCCGCAAGGCATGCCGAGAAGATCTGAGCCGGAATGATGTAGGGGATCGGCGTGTACAGCTCCTCGGGCTTCGCTCCGCGGCGTCCCAGCTTTACGGGAAGAACGATGCTGCGAGCAGGCAGCTCCCGTGCCTCTTGATTGCTTTGATCGGTGATCAGCAGCGTTTCGGCTTTCAGATTCTGAAGCTTCTCAACAAGCCCCTTCATGCTGGGCCAGGTAACGCCGACGGGGGTCAGCAGGAACGCCGGGAAGGAATGCTCCACCATCGCGATCGGACCGTGCAGAAGGTCGGCGGCGGAGAAGCGCTCGGCTACGACGTAGCAGGTCTCCATCAGCTTGAGCGCGAACTCAAAGGCGTTTGAGTAGTTCAAGCCGCGGCCGACGACCACCGCGTGTTCCATAAAGCGGTAGCGTTCGCTCAGCCCTGCAATATGGTCTTCCAGCTTTAGCGCAGCATCCGCCCAGTCCGGAAGATGGCGCAGCTCGTCGAGTGAGATCTTCGCTCCGAGCGCCCACGCGAGCAGATACAGCGCGAGCATCTGCCCCGTATACGTCTTAGTGGCTGCGACGCTCTTTTCCCTGCCCGCCCGGACCAGGATCACGTGCTCCGCCAGCTTTGCCAGGCTGCTGTTGGCTTCGTTGGTGATGCCGACCGTAACGGCTCCCACGGCCTTCGCGCGCTCCAGCACGACATTGGTGTCGGTGGACTCGCCGGACTGCGAGATCGCCACGACCAGCGCGTCCTGCATGTTGATGGAGGCATCGTAGAGCGTCAGAATCGAAGGCGCCGCCATCGAGACGGGGATGCCTGTTGAAATTTCAATCAAATACCTTCCGAACAGAGCGGCGTTGTCGGAGGTGCCTCGTGCCGCCAGAATCACCATTTTCGGCGGGGATTTCTCAAAGCGCTTCTTCAGCTTTTCGAACTTGCGCAATTCCGACTTGAGCGTCCGCTCCAGCGCCGCCGGCTGCTGCCGGATCTCTTCGAGCATCTTGGAAGTCATCGAATCGAAATCTCCCGCCACGTCACTCCGCCGGCGCCTGCCATCACGGCATCCAGCCGTCCGTCCTTGTTCACATCCATTGCTTTCAAAAACACAATGCCTTCTGTTTCTCCTATAAGCTGCGTCTGAAAATTCCCCGCCCCTTCATTTCGGAACAGGAACACTCGCGAGCCCTTGCCTGCGTTTTCGGCTGCGAGCACATCGATGCGGCCGTCGCCGTCCACGTCCGCTGCGTCTAAACCATGCAAACGCCGCAGGCTCAAACCTTCGCCTAACCGCTGCTCCTTCCATAGCTGCTTCCGGTCCGAAGGCGGATCGAACCACGCGAGCCTCGCTTCCTTCATCTCCCCCTGGCTTACGACAACGGCCTGGCCCGCCGGGGCGAGACGGACCAGCGCCGAGTCCGGCGTTTCATACCAAAGCTGAACAGCAAACAGCCGCCAGGAGAGCTCGAAGGACTCGGGATTGTGAATCCAGTAATTCCCGCAGAAGATGTCCGGTCTGCTATCGCCGTCGACATCGCGGAACAGCAGCCCTCCTTGCCGCGAAGCCGTATAGAATGAGTAAACCTCACGATAGGGCCATCGCTTTGCGGGCGTTTGCGGCCGCTCGTAGAAGCGCACCTGGCCGTACCGATGCACCACCAGCAACCCGCGCCTGCCATGAAGGTTCACTTCCAGGCAATCGTGCGTGTCGGAATCCGTGTCGATGGTTTCAGCGTTCCAGTCTGCGCCGTGCAGCCATAGGAATCGCCCTGAGCCGTTTCCTTCCTGTACAGCCAAGCCTCCCGCGAAAACGCACCCACCTTCGCCGAAACTGCCTTTGACAAGCTCCTGGCGCTGCCCTTTCGCAGGGTTCCACAACGCGACGCCGTCGCCCCAGGTGATGATGCCACCGTCTTTCCAGACCGCCGCTCCGCGGATCTCCGCCGGCAGGCTGCCCGCAGCGATCAGCAGGAAGGCTCCGAGCCGCATGGCTCGGAACATACAAGATGCCATTCAATGTTATTCTACGGCACGGTGAAGGATCCCTCCGATCCGTTGAGCCTGATCTGAATCGCCGTCGTTGGCGATACAATGTGCTTTGCTCGAACTGAACACCAGCAACGCCTTGTCTTACCTTGCCGCCCGCGGGTATCGTCCCTCGAAGATTGTTCCGCTCGGCGGCGGCGTTTCCAACACGGTTCTGCTCGTTGAAACGGATTCCGAACGTTTTGTCCTTAAGCAGTCGCTTGCGAAGCTTCGGGTGGAAGCGGATTGGTTCTCGGACCGGGAGCGGATCTTTGGTGAGTGCGCCGCAATCCGGGAATTGAGCGCCTGTCTTCCCGCCGGCGCCGTCCCTCGCGTGCTGTTCGAAGACCGGGAGAATTTCGCCTTTGCGATGACCGCCGCGCCGGAGGGCGCCCAGCCGTGGAAGTCGCTACTGATGTCCGGCGCCGTCCGGGCGGAAACCGCGAGCCGGATCGCGTCCTACCAGGCTGCCCTCATTCTCCGAAGTCTCAACGAACCGGATTGGGCTCGGGCTCACGACGGCTGGAACGTGTTCGATCAGCTTCGCATCGACCCTTATTACCGCTTCACGCGCGACCGCCACCCGGATCTCCGCGGGCTGTTCGACCGCCTGATGGCGGATATGTCTTCCCGCCGCGTGGCGCTCGTTCACGGCGACTGGAGCCCGAAGAACTTTCTGGTGCTCGAAGACGAGGTGATGGCGATCGACATGGAAGTCATCCATTGGGGCGATCCCTCCTTCGATGCGGCCTTCCTCCTCAACCACTTGTTGCTCAAAAGCTTCTGGCGTCCTGAGTGGGCGGAGAGGTATCGAGCCGCTGCTGCAGCCTACTGGCGGGCGCTGCGTGAGCAGCTTGGGACGGCGCTCGGGTGGCTTTCCGAAGCCACTGTGCAGCATCTGGGGGGCCTCCTGCTTGCGAGAATCGATGGGAAGTCGCCGGCAGAGTACATCAAAGACCCTGCGCTGAAGGAGCGGATTCGATCGCGCGCCCGCCGTCTGATGCTGAACCTGCCGGACGGGGTGGAAGGCATGCTTGAGGAATGGCCGGAATGAAGTTAACGATTACACACCTCAGGGCTTTCGAAATTCTGGACTCGAGAGGCAACCCGACCGTAGCCGTGAGAGCGCAACTATCGAATGGCACTGCGGCCGAGGCCCAGGTGCCTTCGGGAGCCTCGACAGGGCGTCATGAAGCCCTCGAACTCAGGGATGGGGATCCCGCACGATACTGCGGGAAAGGAGTGCGCCGCGCGGTCGAGAATGTCAACACGGTCTTGCAGGAAGCGCTCCGCGGGACGGACGTCCGCGAAACGGACCGCCGGATGCTGGAGATCGACGGGACGCCGGACAAGTCCAATCTTGGCGCAAATGCGATGCTAGGGGTCTCATGCGCTGTTGCCCGCGCTGCTGCGAACGCGCACGGCTTGCCGTTGTGGCAGTGGCTCGCCCGGACGAACGAAACTGACGCGCCCTGTTTGCCCGTGCCAATGGTCAACATCCTGTCCGGAGGCCTGCATGCGGGCCGCAACATTGAGTTTCAGGATTTCCTCGCCATCCCGCATGGATTCAGCACGTTTGCTGAATCGCTGGAGGCTGCCGCCGCCATTCATCGTGCCTGTAAGACGCTGCTCGACGAGGCGGGCTGCCTGCTGACGGGGGTCGCGGACGAGGGCGGCTGGGGCCCCCGGCTGAATGGCAACGAGGCAGCCCTGGATCTGCTGACACGGGCGATCGAGCGAGCCGGATACCGTCCCGGCGTGCAAGTATCGATTGCTTTGGATGTCGCCGCTTCCCACTTTTACGCAGAGGGCCGCTATCGTCTCCCTTCGGAAGGGCTGGACCTGTCGACGGAGGAGATGATTGATCGACTCGAAGACTGGGCATCCCGCTATCCCGTTTTATCCATCGAAGATGGCCTTGAACAGGATGATTGGGCGGGGTGGGTGAAGCTGACCGGGAGACTTGGCAGCCGCCTGCAGCTCATCGGCGATGACTTCTTCACCACCAACCCTGCCCGGGTGCGCCGCGGCATCGCTTCTCGAGCCGCCAACGCCGTCCTCGTGAAGATGAATCAGATCGGAACGCTGGCGGAGACTTTCGAAGTGATCCGTGAGGCGCAGCAGGCCGGTTTCCGGGCTGTCATTTCGGCCCGGTCGGGCGAGACGGAAGACAGCTTCCTGGCTGATCTTGCTGTTGCATCAGGCGCCGCTCAGATCAAAGTCGGGTCAATCACACGCTCCGAGCGTCTCGCCAAGTACAACCGCCTGCTTGTGCTGGAGCAGACGGAGAACCTCTCTTTCCCAGGCAGCCGCGTTTTTGAAGGCTTGTCGTCGCTCGTCTCTTCTACTTGACGTTGATCGTGCCGCGGCACTTGGGCGAGCCGCAGTTGCACGGCACTTTAGGAACGTCCTTGGCGAACATGTAATCGATGGTGAGCTCTTCTCCTGGCTCGATCACCCTTGCGCTCATGTACAGGATGTGGCCCTTGAAGATCCAGGCGTACACGTTCGGATCGCAACTATGGTTGATATACTCTGCTCCGCTGCCGCCTACAGATCCATCAATGCACCAGTAGCTGTCGAGCGAGAAGAGGTAGTTGTACGGACGGTCGGCACGCCGCTTTGTCTCTCTGCGGCTGATACGTTCGCCGGTGTACTCGATAATCTTGCGGCGGGCCGGGATTCTCTCTTCCGCGTATACGCCCCATCGATGAATTGAAGAGGGGCCGACGCGGAGACGAAAGCAGCAATACTTCGGATTGATTTGCGGAACGGATTCCGCCACAGCGGGCATTGCGGACATAGTTACTGTCTTGGGGTTTCTCGAATTGTAACTAACTCGCGTGCCCCGGGGAAGAGCGAAACCGCTTTTCCGCTCTTCCCAGCGCATGCACAGCAGCATGTGCGTCTCCACGTTGTCTGGGACGCTCTCTGCCAGTCGCCCTGTTTCGCCTTTTTGGCTTCGGCTGGCTTCCGGAAGCCTGCTTCAGGCGCCAGCCTTCTGCTGGATGACGTCAACCAGCTCTTTCACGGCAGCAGCGCTCCGTTCGAGTTGTGCCTTCTCGTCATCCGTCAGCTTCAACTCGTAAATCTTCTCGATGCCATTCGCGCCGAGCTTTACGGGAACACCTACGAACAGCCCGTTGATTCCATACTCGCCTTCGAGCAGAGCCGAGCATGGCAGAACCTTCTTCTTGTCCTTGAGAATCGATTCCACCATTTCGACCGTCGCCGCAGACGGAGCATAGTAGGCGCTGCCGGTCTTGAGGTAACGAACGATCTCGGCGCCTCCATCCCGGGTACGCTGCACCAGGCGGTCGATGGAAGCCTGATCGAGCAGCTCTGTGAGCGGGATGCCGGAGACGCTCGTCAGCCGTACCAGCGGAACCATTGTGTCGCCGTGACCGCCCAGGACCATCGCGGACACATTCTCCATCGAAACGCCCAGCTCCTGGGCGACGAAGGTGCGGTAGCGAGCCGTGTCTAGAACTCCCGCCATGCCGATGACGCGATTCTTACTGAACTTCGACACTTGATAGGCGGTCCAGCACATCGCATCGAGCGGATTTGTCACCAGGATCAGGATCGCGTTCGGCGAGTATTTCACCGCCTGTTCGGTTGCTGTCCGAACTACTTCATAGTTCGCCAGAAGAAGATCGTCGCGGCTCATTCCCGGCTTACGGGGAAAGCCTGCCGTGATGACGACAATGTCGGAGTGCGCCGTCGGCTCATAGTTGTTAGCGCCGGTGATTTGCACGTCGTAGCCCTGAATCGGACCCGACTGAAGAATGTCTAAAGCCTTGCCCTGGGGGATGCCTTCCACCACATCCACCAGAACGACGTCGGCCAGCTCCTGGTCAGCGATGCGCAATGCACAATTCGCGCCGACGTTGCCGGCGCCAACTACTGTCACTTTTTTTCGCATATGATTCTTGCCTCAAGAGCGGGTTCGGAGACTACAGCGCGCTGTCACGAAAAGGTTTTGACGCTCTATGAACCCGAAGCAGAATTATAACGTGTCTGCCGTTGCCGGCACGACTTCCGGTCCTCAACTATTGGGGCTGCAGCCGCCAGAGCCACTGTGCATAGACGGTGGTGAAGCGGTCTCCGGGAGTCGATTCTTTGAGGAATGTCCGGGGAAAGAGGAGCCCCCATCCGAAGACGAATGAAAACCGCTCGCTGACCTGATAGTCGACTGCAAGGTCATACTCATCGCCGATGCGCCGGCTGGATGCCCCCGGGTTTTTGACGGCCGGGCTGCCGCTTGCCAGATACAGAGCATCCTGCAGAGTTCCAAGCCAGAAGAAGTGGGAATCGGTCAGGATTCGAAACCGTGAGAACGGGCGAAACTCGATGCCAGCGGAGATCTCGTTGATGTTCCGCCAGCCGATGCGGTCAGCGATGCCGTAATAGAAGTGGTTGGTGGGATAGAGGTTGTCGAACGTGCCGCGGCGCCCGTCCGAAGGGTTCGAATCGCCGCTTGCCCGGTTGTACTGTGCAATCAGACGCGGTCCCCAGCCCGCCTCCGACAGCTTATAGCCAACCAGGACGTGTCCCGCCCAGGCGCCGATCGAGTCGCCTGCGGCGCTGCCGGTTTGCATCGCTGTCTCCACACCGAAGTCGATGCGCTTCGAAAGTTTCCCATTTGCCCTCAGGCCGGCCGTGACAACGTCGAGCCGTCCCGTGACGCCCCGTTCGCTGCGGTAGTTCCCCTCGCTTTTCCAAAGTACATAAGGCTCAAAGACCCCTCCAGGGATCACGTTGGAGAAGGAGGAGTAGAAGCCGTAGAAGCGGTGACGATAATCTGCTTTGTCGAAGGCGCTTTTGCGCGGAACTACGACCGAGGAGGCGAACCAGTCCAGCCTCTTGGATCTCGTGCCATACACCAGCCGCACCGCATCGAAGCTCCTGCCGACATTGCCCCAGTTTGAAGCTCCTACCAGCCTTTGCTCGCCGAAATTCAAGTCCTGACGGCCAACCTGCAGGCTCCAGGGAGATTCGGCGCTGTGCAGTTCGAAGAAGGCCTGCCGCACATCGAACGTGCCGGCGACGCTGTCAGGCGCCGGCTGGCGGTGACCGGGCGCGCGGGAATCCTGGAACTGAGCGAACGCTCGCAGCCAGGATGCCGGGCGGGTATCGAAAGACACCCGGGTTCGGTGCAGGTAATAGACGTTGTCGTTTTCCGCCTGATAGCCCAGCCCAAGAAACGCCTCGCCGCGTCCTCGAATTTCGAACTGCACCTTCACCGGCGGCTCTTTGGGCGCCTCTTTCTCCTGAGCGGGCAGCGGATACGCCAGACAGAGCGCCACGGCCAGGAAAAGCCCCGCGGACCTGAGCATCCGAGCCACGCCGTGCACGGCGAACAGCAGCATCGCGACGTGCAGCGCGCGTGACGGGATGCGGAATGTGAACCGCGGATTGAAAAGTTTAACCAGGGAAACGGCAAGCAGAACCAGGAGCACAGCCAAAACAGCGGGGCTCAAGGGATGCAGCGTAAGGGCGGACTGCCATTCTCCTTGCGCGAGCAGGAACACCGCCCTCGTCATACCGCAAAGCGGGCAGGGAAGGCCTGTCAGCGTTCGAAACAGGCAAGGAATCGCCGGGATGGAGCTGACAGGCACAAGCCGCAGGATGGCGAGCGCCGCCAGCCACAAGCCGGTCTCGGCGATATTCCCCCTCACGGCGCGCTATCCGGCTCGAAACCCACGATCTCGCTGTAAGCTGCCGTGATCGCCGAATACGTGATGGGAACGGTGATTAGTATTCCAATGACAGTAAGTGATCCAAGCGCATTCAGCAGGATATTCGCCAGAACGAACATCGAGAACCCGAAGTAATCCTGTTTCACGATCTGGTGGCTCGCTTTCATCGCAGGCCACGCGTTCAGCTTCTTGTCGAACAGAAACAGGTGTGTGAACTGATACATGGCCGCGATCACAAGCGCCGGAATGACGCACAGCACCAGTCCTGCGGTGACGAACACGCTAATCAGGAGAAAAGAGAGCAAGGCAGGAAGGAAGAGTCGGAATCCGGAGAACAGGTCTTCGACTTCGAAGCGGCCCGTCCGCATCTTCCGCACGCAGCAGTAATGAATGCCAACCTGCAGAGGGCCTTGCAGGATGAATGGAAGCGCCGCGCTCAGGACGACGAAGAGCAGCCCGACGAGAGCGACCTTCCCCAAGTCCGCCTGAACCAGTCTCCACCCGGCGCCGATCCACCGCCATGTATGGCTTTGAATTCCGCTCGGAGGCGTGAAGGGTCGTCCAGCAGAAGAAGCAAAACCGCCTTCCGCCGCTTGCTGCTCTCCCTGGGGTCTTCCACAAGTGGTACAGAAGCGGGCTCCTTCGGGTAGTTGAGTGCCGCAATTGACGCAGTACATGAAGGAATCCTTGCGTTGTGGCGCCCGGGGGCGGGCCGTCGGCTCTACGCGAGCCGCTAGCACAACGATATCATTGACATGTGGTCACCCGGAAGTTGTGTCTCCTGCCCCTTCTTGCCTTCGTGCTGGCAGCACAACCTGTGGTCGATACCACCCGGTCGCCGCACGCGGCGCTGCGCCCACTGCCGATCCGTTCCGTAAGGCTGGCGGACGGCTTCTGGAGCAAGCGCATGCGCGTGAAC
>JADGHK010000227.1 GCA_019686145.1 Bryobacteraceae bacterium
GTGCGGCTTGCCGCGCAGGATGTCATCAACGAAAGCCGTGAGATTCCCGCGAGGCCCGGCTTCGATGAAGATCCGCGCTCCTGCCTCATACATCGCCTCAATGGTTTGCCGGTACAGCAGCGGCCGCGCAAACGTGTTCGCCACGATGTCGAGAATCTGCCCCTTGTCCTTCGGATACAGCTCTCCTGTCGTACAGGAGTAGAGGTCCACCTTGGGAGCCTCGATTCGCAGCGAGGAGAAGAATTCGCGCAACGGATCGCAGATATAGGTAAAGGCCGGCGTGTGGTAGCCGCGATCGTAGGGCAGCTTCTCGACGAACACGCCGCTCTTCAGCAGATGGGAGGAAACCGCGTCGGCGTACTGCGGCTCTACAACGACAACAACCTGATGCGGGCAGTTATCGTTCGCGATATGAACTTCGCGGCTGATCTGGCTGACCAACTCCTGCACACGCTCGCGTCCCGCGCCGACGGCCAGCATCGCCATCCGCGGGATTTCGGAGTTCTCAGCCAGTTTCTCGTACATCTCCGCCAGGCGGTCCAGGCTGTTGACGAACTCGTCGACATCGAGAATGCCCGAGGCCGCCATTGCAATCCATTCGCCGGCGCTGTGCCCCGTCATCATGTCGACTTTGACGCCCAGCTTCTGCAACAGCCGGTAGATGGCTCCGTCTGCCGTCAGGACTGTCTCTGTAGCGCGTTCAATCGACCAGAGGCGCGCTTCCGCGGCAGCTTCCTCCTCTTCGGAAAACGCTGGCGGCGGAAACACGACAGCGCTGGGCGGCACGCGCTTGGGATCTTTCACGGCGCTGTCGGCTACATCGAAGCATTCCCTGACCACCGGGAAGTGAATGCAAAGGTCGGCCAGCATATTCAGATACTGGGAGCCTTCGCCCGGGAACATCCAGGCGACCTTGCCTTTCTTCACTTCCGCATCGGTGAAGTAGTAGAGTCCGGCACGCTCCCGGATCTGCCTGCAGTTCGAATCGCTCAACCGCTGCTTGACGCGGTCGATCTTCTGAACCAGCTCTTCTAATGAGGAGGCGACGATTGCGACGCGCTCGGGAGCATTCGTCAGCGCAGTATTGAGCGTGTAGGCGACGTCGCGCAGCGCAACGCCTTGAACCTGAGCGGCGTACCCGCGAAGCCGGTCGAGAGCGGCCATCAGATCCTGGCGGTCCTGGCCTTCGATCACAACAACTTCACTGTCCCAGTCGCGGAGATGAGTGGTCTGCTGCGATTCGTCGGCTTTGCGGTACTCCTCCATGACCACGTGCGCGTTGATGCCGCCAAAGCCGAAGGCATTCACGCCGGCGCGGCGGGGCTCGCCCGTGACCGGGTGAATCCATGGCCGCGTCTCCGTATTCACATAGAACCGGCTATGCGGCTCCCGCAGAATCGGATGCGGTTTGACGACGTTCAGAGTCGGAGGCAGAACCTTGTGATACAGCGACAACGCGGCTTTGATCATGCCCGCCGCTCCTGCCGCCGGCATGGCGTGGCCGATCATCGACTTAACAGAGCCGATCGCGCAGGTTGGGCCGTTGTCGGATGGCCCGAAGACGCGGCGTAATGCCTCCAGTTCCGTCGTATCTCCGACTGGCGTGCCGGTCCCGTGCCCTTCGATCAATCCGACTGTTTCCGGAGCGACGCCGCTCGATTCGTAGGCTCTGCGCAGGGCCGCCTCTTCCCCCTCGACGCGAGGCGCTGTAATTCCCTTGGCCCGCCCGTCGCTTGCACTGCCCACACCCTTGATCACCGCATAGATGCGGTCTCCGTCCCGCTCCGCATCCGCAAGGCGCTTCAGCACAAGCACTCCGACGCCTTCGCCCGACATCGTCCCGTCCGCATTCTCGTCGAACGGACGAATGATTGAGGAGATGGACATGGCGCGCATGGCGTCAAAGACGGAAAGGAACGGAATGTGCGCGAACAGGTGGACGCCGCCCACCAGCACCATGTCGTCCTTACCCGTCAGCAGGTTCTGCACGCCGATTTCGGTGGCCAGCAGAGAGGAAGCGCAAGCGCCGTCCACCGTGAGATTCCGCCCCATGAAGTCGAAGCGGTTGGCGACGCGCCCGGTGCTGATGTTGGGGATCAGGCCGCCAGCATTCTCCGGCCCCAGCTTCGGAAGCTGCGAACGGATGGCGTCTTTCACCCGGAGCACCTGCTCCTCCGTCAGGTCAGGGCGCAACCGCCGGACGATCGTGAGCACCATCTCGGTCACGACGCTTCGGTGCATCAGCCAGGTCAGCCCGGGCCCCATATAGTTGCCCTTGCCCATCAGCACGCTGACCCTCTCGCCGTTTAGCGGCTTTCCGATGTAGCCGGCATCATCCAGGGCTTCATACACTGCCCGGAGTACGAGAAAGTGATCCGGCTCCGCGCCGTTGATGCTGTTGGGCGGTACGCCGAACTTCAGCGGATTGAAGTAGAAGACGCCGGGCATGTAGCCGCCCTTCTTGCAGTAGATGCGGTCCGGCTTTGCCGGGTCCGGATCGTAGAAGATCTCCGGATCCCAGCGGTCCGGCGTCACATCCGCAATCGCGCTGACCTTATTAATGATGTTCTGCCAGAACTGCAGGGCATTCCGCGCACCCGGATAGGTGCACGACACACCGATGATCGCGACGTCTCCTCGCACCGGGATTGGGATCCCGTTTCCGTTATTGCTCATTACGCCCCTGTTGCCGCAGACTTAGCCTTCGCCGCCAGGCGATTGAGAGCACGGCTGCACGTGACCTCCATGCCCTCCATGAATCCAAGGAGCCGGCGCGCTCCATCAAAGAACCGCAAATTCGCCCGCAGCGTGGGATTTCCCCGCTGATGAGAAATCTCAATCTCACCACGCACCGGGCCCGAAGCCGAAAGGGAATCCATCCGGTGGTAGCAGCCCAGACGCGACGGCAGCGGAGTCTGATCGAGATACGTCCGCGCCCAAAGGATCATCGCCTGCAGCGCGCTATCGACAATCACCGGATCCGCCATCCAGGAGCCCGACGGCTTGTTCTTTAACAGAGCCTGTGGCGCAGAAGGTTTCAATTGAACAATGATGCCGTTCTCCCCGAGCGCCTCGACTTCCATCAGACCGGCAAATAACGGTCCGTGGAACAGCCACTGATCATACGCCTCACGCACGGTGAGCGGAAGGGGCCGGGGAGCGACGAGTTTTAGCGGCGGACCCTCCGCAGGCGCCTGACCGCCAATTTCGCCCTGTGCGCGGTAGTGCAACTGACCCGTGTCCTCGGACTTCAGCAGAAGGTCGACGCCTTTTGGCGTGCGCGCCGCCTCCACCACAAGCTTCCGGCCCGTCTTCGTGTCGGGGTACGTCACGCCCTTCATCACGCTCAAGTTGCGGATCGCCGTCACCACGCCTTCAGACGCACACGCCGCCGTCACCTCGGCGAACAGCTCGAGGACCATCGCCATCGGCAGCACGGGCGTCTCGTCGAGCAGATGATCGAGAAGGAAGATTTCCTTCTGCGGATGGGTCTCCAGCCGGACGTGCACCTTGTCGCCGGCGTCGCGGATATCGGCGTCCGCCAGCAGCGGCTGGGCAGGTTTCGCTTTGCTGGCCGCGCTCAGACTTGGATTCTGAGTCTCGATGGAAAGCGGCCCGCCGAAGACAACCTCGACGTCGCCGGGCTTGCCGTAGACAATCTCCCGCAGGAAAGCCTTGCAGCCCGCCTCGACCGAAATCAGCTCGACGCCCGCTTTCGCAAAACGGTCCGCAAGAGCTGCCGATACCATGCCGCCTTCCGTCTTCCAGGGACCCCAGTTCAAGGAAGTGATCCGTCCCGGCCAGCGAGCATTCAGATACACAGCAAGCTTGTTGAGGACTTCGTTCGCAGCCGAATAGTCGCACTGGCCCCGGTTTCCGTATCGTGCGGAAACGGAAGAGAAGAAGACCATGAACTGCAGCCCTTCGGGCCGCAGCTTCCGCGAGAGCGTCAGCGCGCCCGACACTTTCGGGCTCACGACGCGGTCGAACGACTCCGGTGTCTTGTCCTTCACCAGCTTGTCTTCGATCACGCCGGCGCCGTGGATCACTCCGTCGATTCGCCCGTAGCGCTCATAGATTTGATCAATCAGCGCCCCGAACGCCTCTGGATCGGAGACGTCCACCGGATAGTACTCGACCCGGGATCCGGCTTTCGCCAGCTCGGCAAAGTTCTCGCGAATCTCGCGTTCCCTTTTGAGCTTCTTAAACTCTCCTTCTACGAGCGCCAACGTTGGCCGCTGCCCGCCCGTCTGCATGCGGTCCATAATTGCGGCCTTCAATTCGCGGTCGTTTGTAATCCCCGCCGTCAGAGGCGACTCCTGCTCAGGCGGCAGAGGCGACCGGCCTACGAGAACGAGCCGGGGCTGAAACGTCCGAGCCAGTTCGATGGCAATGTCCGCCGTAATGCCGCGGGCGCCGCCGGTAATCAACACAACGGAATCACGGTTCAGTTTGATGCCGGAAACCGTTCCATCGAGCGGCGCCGGCACGGAGACAAGGGTTTTCCGGCCTCCATCGCGGTATCCGATCTCGGTGTGGCCGTCACAGCAGAACAATTCCGCCAGCAGAACCTCGGCCATTCGATCGGCGGAGGCGTCGAGTTCGAAGTCCACGGTCCTGGCCACGGTATCCGGCCATTCCCGGGCCAGTGTCTTGATGTAGCCCGAGATTGCGCCAGAGCCGGGGAAGAACCCGGCTGCGCTCTCTCCGCCAAAGGCGAACGTGCCGCCGAGACGAGTGGCTGCAAGAACGCCCCCCTTCTTCAGATCCGCCTCAAGCTCGCGAGTAATCAGATAGAGCGACTTCAGATCCCGATCAAATCGCGAAGTGAACTCCGCCCGCTCCTCTGCGGTGACATCACCGAGAGGCAAGAGATGAATCAAGTGGGTGACAGAGCCGCACTCGTTCCGGAGAGACTGCGCCAGCGCGGAGACCGATTGCGCGCTCCGGAGATCAATCCCAGCCTCCGGATCGTGGCGGACGACCCGGTGCTTGATCCCCAGTTCTTCCAACTTGCCCGCCAGCCGCGCCGCCACTCCACGGCCGTCTTCCGTCAGCAGGACGAAGCCGGGACGGCGGCCGCTATCCGCGGCCGGAGGCGCATCCGTCACCTGGACCAGTAGGCGGGTGATTGGCGGCTCTGCAACGTGTGATGGAATCCTACCG
>JADGHK010000228.1 GCA_019686145.1 Bryobacteraceae bacterium
CCGATCGTAAGCCCGGGATGCTGGCGCGACCAGGCCTTGTAAGCCTGATCACCCGGCGTATCGCAGCCTCCATCCCGATCGTCAATCGGCAACGGAGGATCGGACAGCGTGAGGGGTTGGGGAGGATCGACGGGCTTGAGGGCAAGGATCGCCTTCCGCTGCTCAAACTCCCGGTAGAAGTCCATCGTGTCCGACGGGGCGTGGATAATCAGAAAGCCCGCTTCGCGCGCGGCTTTGAGCAGCGGCTCCATGCGCTGCACGAGGCGGTTCACGCGATCCGTCGCACCCCGGCACCAGTGTTTGTCCCACATGTCGCAGATCACGATGGCGGACTGATGTGCCTGGAAGGCGCGCTCGATGTGCACCTCGCGCCATTCATCGATGCCCTTGAAAGGCTGCACGCGGCTGCGCAGCGACAATCGGAAAGGCTTGCCCCTTCCCTGCCCTTTGAGCCCGCGAGAAGCCGCTACGAAGCCGAGCCCAAGACGGATGGCGTCGCGCCTGCTATAACTCCACTTTCCATTCACGCGCATTCCACCGTACCCTCCTTCCTGTCTTCAATGACAGATTCGCGAGCATGGCCGGCAAGGCCGCCTGAAAGCCCAGCTTCATGGGCGCAGTCGGCCGTTTCCTGGTCCGGATGCATTCCAGAAAATTCTGGACATGAAGATCGGTCGCGTAGCCGAATCCCCGGGCCGACGAGCGGGAGATGGTAGGAGCTTCTTCCTGGCCCCGCAGAAAGACTTTGCATTCCTCGCGGCTGACGTCCATGCGCCCCTTGTCGCCGTCAAGCTGCGTGAGCTGGTCGTTCCGCGGTTTGTACCTCATCGCGGCATAGTTGAGGGAGAAGACTGCGATAAAGTCTTCGGCGTACTCGGCCGTGGCCACGACAGTCTCCGGCGTGTCAAAACCTTCGCGATGCGGCTTATTCGCCGATGCGTTCACGGCAACCGGGTACCCGGCATTCATCAGCAGGTGAATCCCATCGAATACGTGCGCTCCCTGATCGGCGAGAATGCCCCCGGAGTAGGCAGAGTAGTTGCGCCAGTTCCGAAAGATGTCAGGATCCAGAGCGCGTTTTGGAAGCGGTCCCTGCCACTGCTCCCAGTCAAGTACGCCGTCCAGCTTCGTGACTCTCTTTCCGTTCAAGTAGTTGTTGAGCCACCAGGAGCGAACCATCCGAACATTCCCGAGCGTGCCCGCGGCAATGATCTTCCGTGATTCCAGAAAGAGGTCGTAGCTGCGGCGCTGCATGCCGACCTGAACGATGTTCTTCGAGCGCTCTTCGGCGCGTACAAGTTCGACGCCCTGCTCCGGCGTCTGGCACAGCGGCTTTTCAACGTAGACGTCCTTTCCGGCTGCGAGCGCATCGAGAACCATCCTGTGATGCCAGTGCTCAGGCGTAGCGATCAGGACGGCATCGATGGACTTGTCCTCGAGGAGCTGCTTGTAGTTGCGGTAGCTCTTCGGCGATGCGCCGTCCTGTGCCTTCGCCGCCACCGATAGCGCTCGCTCCAGATTTGGTTCGTAGACGTCGCAGATTGCGCCGACGCGCACCGAGCGGTCCTTCTGGAAAACTTCCATGACGAAGGTTCCGCGGCCGCCGCTTCCGATGACGCCCAGCACGATCTGATCCGAAGGCGCAGCCTGCGCGGTCAGGAGGCTTCCGCCAGCGAAAATGAAACTTCTCCGGTTCCAACTCATTCCCGACTCCTCTTGGGCAGCGACGATCTTTGGAGATCCAGACTATCACCGTTCGCCACCGGAAGGAGCCGGGATGTGCGGCGCACCCGAAACGGAGGCGGATCGCGGCGCGGGTTTAGCCGCGCAAAACGGGCAGGTGAACGGCAGACGGACGGAGCGGAGCTTTTTCGAGACGAAAAGCGCGATTGGTCGCGTCAACCGCGCGAAAACCGGCTTCGAGCAGGCGGTCGGGGAAACGGCACTCCTCGAGGTAGAGTCTGCCCTCCGGCTCGAGGACGCGGGCCAGTTCGCGAACAGCATGGCTGGGCTCCGGCCAGTCGTCAACCCGGGCAGCGACGACAGTGAAAAGGCTATCGCGCCAGGGAATTTCGTCGGCCGAGGCGTTCACGAACATCACGTTCTCCAGATGGGAGGCGGCGCGGCGAGCGGCGCGGACAGCGTCATCGTCGCCAAGAGCAACCAGAATGCCGCGGCTGAGACGGCTCGACAATTCTTCAACCGCGGCGGTCTCAGGAATCCATAGCAACAGGCAGCGGTCGTTATCCCTGAATGGGATCCGGCTGAGCACACCTAGTCCCCGGCGATGTTCACCAGCTCAGTCCCCTTGTTCAATGCCGCTTCCGCTTGCTCCATTGTGAAGTTTTCCACTTTCGAAGAAATATTCATTGAGCAGAACTTCGGGCCGCACATGGAGCAAAAGTGAGCGTCTTTGAATCCTTCCTCGGGCAGCGTTTCGTCATGATAGGCGCGCGCGGTCTCCGGATCGAGCGCCAGCTCGAACTGCCGCTTCCAGTCGAACCGGTAACGGGCGCGTGACAGTTCATCGTCGCGATCCCTTGCGCCCGGACGGTGCCGCGCGATGTCGGCGGCATGGGCGGCAATCTTATAGGCGATAATCCCCGCCTTGACATCCTCCCGGTTCGGCAGGCCCAGGTGTTCCTTCGGCGTCACGTAGCAGAGCATGGATGCGCCGTGCCAGCCGATCATGGCGGCGCCGATCGCCGATGTAATGTGGTCGTAGCCCGGAGCGATATCGGTGACCAGCGGGCCGAGCGTGTAGAACGGAGCCTCGTGGCAAAGCTCCATTTCCTTCTCTACCTGGAGTTGAATCTGATCGAGCGGGACATGTCCCGGGCCTTCGATCATGACCTGGACGTCGTACTCCCAGGCCTTCTTTGTCAACTCGCCAAGCGTCTTCAACTCCGCGAACTGAGCTTCGTCGCTGGCATCCGCCACACAGCCCGGACGCAGCCCGTCGCCAAGCGAGAAGCTGACGTCATACTTCTGGAAGATTTTGCAGATGTCCTCAAAATGCTCGTAGAGGAAGTTCTGCCGGTGGTTCCGCACCATCCATTCGGCCATGATCGAGCCTCCCCGGCTCACGATGCCGGTGATGCGCTTCGTGGTCAGCGGAACGTACTGAATGAGGACTCCAGCGTGGATGGTCATATAGTCCACGCCCTGCTCAGCCTGCTCCTCAATGACTTCGAGCATGATCTGAGGAGTCAGGTCCTCAACGCGGCGTACACGCGTCAGAGCTTCGTAAATGGGGACCGTGCCCACGGGAACCGGAGAGTTGGCGATGATGGCTTTGCGGATCTCAGGGATGTTACCTCCCGTAGAAAGGTCCATCACCGTATCGGCGCCGTACTTCACTGCATAGCGCAGCTTTTCCAGCTCCTCGTCAATGTTGGAGGTGGTTGCCGAATTTCCGATATTGGCGTTGATCTTGCACTTGCTGGCAATGCCAATCGCCATCGGCTCGAGGTTCCGGTGGTTAATATTTGCCGGAATGATCATGCGCCCGCGGGCAACCTCGGAGCGAACCAGTTCCGGGTCCAGGTTTTCCCGGCGGGCAACGTATTCCATTTCTCCGGTGATGATGCCTTTACGGGCATAGTGCATCTGTGTCCGGACTTTGTCATTCACTCGTTGGGAAACCCACTGATCACGCATGTTGACCTTGATTATAGCCGGGGTCAGGGGGTTGACGCGGAATCGCGCACGCTCAATACGGACTCGAAGGTCCAGCTTTGCCTCTACGAGATGCCCTCGCCCGTCGACTGTGCATGAGCAGGAGCTTCCGGGACGGTGAGCCGGTAGGACCTTCCACGCCAGTTTAGAGTCCGTCCGAAGGCGGATGCAGCGAAGCTGTAGAGCCAGACCCATGTGGCGAGGGGCGTCCACCAGATGTGAATCCAGCCATATTTCCGGAACCAGGCCGCCTGCGCGGGGAGCGCGCGCTCTGCAAGCCGGACGCGGTTCCGCCCCTTGGTCATGCCTGCCCCCAACTGTACGAGCAGGGCGAGCAACGCCAGCCGGTCGCCTTGCGCTGACAGTCCGATGGACAATCCCATCGCCGCGCAGTAGAAGATGTGGGAAATCAAGCCAAGAAGCCAAAGTCCGGGCGCGTAGAAGCGAGTGATGAGCATCTGCCTCCGGATCCACGCGAGAAACTCCCGACCGCCGGTGTGGTCTGTGGAGGCGACCAAGGCAGCCGGCGCGTAGACGATCCGGAGTCCGGCTCGCTTCACAGCCTCGGTGAGCCTGTAGTCGTCGCTGATGGTTCCTAGCCAAAAATCGGGAACGCGGAGCTTGTAGAACGTTTCGCGGCGAATGGCCATCGCCCCGCCCCACGCAAAGCGGTTCTGTCCAGGACCGAAGCCTCCTGCGATGACGGCGTTCCAGGCGCTTCGAAGAAGGCTCCAGAAGCCGCCTTGTAACGGAGTATGCCATCGATAGCCGGTTGCGGCGCCGGCTCCCGATTCTTCCAAAGCTGCAACGAGCGCGCGAAGCCAGTCCGGCCTCACCTGGCCATCGGAATCGGCCAGGGCGAAAACGGCGGAGGAAGGGCGCGCGGCGCGGATCGCGGCCAGCAGGTTGTGAATCTTCTCAGCGGTACCGGACGGAGGAGGGCCCGCGAACACCAGACGGGCATTCGACGGGACCACGCCGGGGGGCACGTCTTCTTCCGCGCACGCCGTAACGATCAGCTCAAAATCGGGGTAGTCCAGGGCAGCCAGAGAGGCGAGGTTCGCCGCAAGCCCCTCGTCGTGGCCTTTCACAGGGACAATGACGGTCGCGGGTGGCGCCGCTGCCGGGCGCGGATCGAGCCTCGCCAGAATGTAATCCGCGCGGCGGCGCTCGCCGAGCAGCGAAGCAAGCGCAAGCAGCAGAGCCGGAATGACGATCAGCCAATACAGAAGCACTCGGCACGAGTGTACCAGCCGCAAGGAGCGCCGGGCTGTTTCGCTATACTCGTTCTCTATGCGCCCGATTCTTCGAGCTATCGGTGTGCTCACCGTTCTTGGCAGTCTTCTCGTGGCTTCCGGGATCTCGAAGGAAGAGTACCGGGCGCGACGGCAGGCGCTCCGGAAAGCCGCATCCGATGGCGCGGTGATCCTTTTTGGAGCCCAGGAGGACGAGACCGGCAATCTCCGCACAGG
>JADGHK010000229.1 GCA_019686145.1 Bryobacteraceae bacterium
AACCGCGCACGGCGTCGCCCACCTGGTTACGAACAAGAGCCGCTATGTGAAGTATCAATCGGGGAAGATCGATCCCAACCGCCTCTTCTCAAGGGTTGGTGCCGAGAAGAATCTCCGGACGCTCAACCCGGACTGGAGCGAGGAGCATCTGATGCGGGCGCTCGACCGGCTGGACCGAAACCGCCCCAAGCTGCTCCAAGCCCTGCTTCCGCCCCGGAACGGGCTGCTGGTCGCGCTGCACAACAATGCCCGGGGATACTCGATGCAGGACGAGATTCCGATCAGCGACCGGACTGCATTGAACGCTCCAAATCAGCCGCACGAATTCATGCTTTGCACCAATCCGGCGGATTTTGAGCTGCTTGCCAAAGGGCCGTACAACGTTCTGCTCCAGAATACCGGGCCCAAAGACGACGACGGCTCCCTCTCCCGGCTCGCCGCCCGACAAGGCGTCCGGTACGTGAATATCGAAGCGGGGATCGGCAAGCTTCAGGAGCAGCGCGACATGCTTGCGTTTCTGGAATCGGTCTTGCCGTAGCTCATCGATCGTAAAGCGGCTTCTCCCCGGGCGGGCGCGTCTTCCACCGGCGATGGATCCACAACCACTGATCGGGATAGCGGCGAATGACGGACTCTATGTGAGCCTGGATGCGTTGCGTGTCGACGACAGGATCCCCAGTGATCTCGATGGGAGGGTCAAATCGCAGGACGTAGCGCCCTTCCGTCTCCGACCAAAGTGCAAAGCCGGGCACGACCGTAGCGCCGGACTTTGCCGCGAGTTTCGCGAAGCCTGGATTGGCGCTGGCCTTTAGCCCGAAGAAGTCGACAAAAACACCGTCGTTCAGCCCGGCATTCTGATCCACGAGAATCCCGACCGCCTCGTTGTCGTGCAAGGCGCGCAGGATGCCGCGCAGGAAGTCCTTCTTCTCGGCCAGCCGGTTTCCGGACAAGCTCCGGTAGCGCGAGACGAGGCGGTCAAGGTACGGATTATCGAGAGGGCGCACAACGACATGCATTGGCCCGGACAGGATGGCGTGTGCAAAGGCGCTCAGCTCCCAGTTGCCCAGGTGCGCGGTCGCAAAGAGCACTCCCTTGCCCCTTTTCCGTGCGTTCTCAACGTGCTCGTACCCCTCATAGCGGATCCACTCCCCGATATTGCCTCTGTGAATCTGAGGAAACCGCGCGAAAACCACCATCATCCGGGCAATGGATGCAAAGACGCCCTCGACGATCCGGGTGCGTTCCTGGTGGCTCAGCTCCGGCATCGCCAGCTCCAGGTTTCGCAAGGCGGTCCGGCGGAGGCGCGGAACGGCAAGGTCGAGCAGGTCGGTGTAGAAGTCCGCGAGGCGGAGGGAAAGGGATTTCGGACCGGCAGCGAGCGTCCCCAGGAGAAGCCGCACCGCTCCGTACTCTAACGCGTTACGAAGAAAGGAGCGCTGCCGCAAAGCGTCCTCTACCCGCCCCTATTCGATCCAGCCGCCGCCAAGCACCAGGTCGCCGTCATAGAACACGGCTGCCTGCCCCGGAGTCACGGCCCTTTGCGGCTCATCGAAGCGTACAAGCACGCGAGAGGGCTCGCCGGACGGCGTCAGAGTGGCTGCGGCGGGCGCGTGCTTGTTCCGGATCTTCACCATTGCGCGGACAGGCTCACGAATCGGTTCGATCGAGATCCAGTTTACGTCGCGCGCCACCAGCTCGCCCCGCATCAGATCCTCGTTCCTGCCGACAATTACCCGCTGGGTCTGTGGTTCTGTCGCAATGACGTAGAGCGGCTCTCCGTGAGCAATCCGCAGTCCCTTTCTCTGACCGACGGTGAAATGGTGAACTCCGTCGTGCTCGCCGAGGACACGGCCCTCCCGGTTGACAATTTCCCCGCGGATTCGGGACCGCTCGATGCCCTGCTCGCGGAAGTACGCATCGATGAAGGCAGCGTAGTCGCCATTGGGCACGAAACAGATCTCCTGGCTGTCGTTCTTCTGGGCGACAGGCAAGCCCATGCTGCACGCAATCTCCCTCACCTGCGCCTTCGTGTATTCGCCGAGCGGGAAGAGCGTCCGGGAAAGCTGCTCCTGCGTGAGTCCGAACAGGAAGTACGTCTGGTCCTTCGCTTCGTCGACGCCCTTTCGGAGCTGCCACCGCCCCGTCTCTTTGTTCCGGCTGATCCGGGCGTAGTGCCCAGTGGCGATCCGGTCCGCGCCAACTCCCGCGGCCATGTCGAGGAACCGGTCGAACTTGATGAAGTTGTTGCAGAGCGTGCAAGGAATCGGAGTGCGCCCGGCAAGATACTCATCGATGAACGGCTTCACCACCTGCTCCTCGAAGCGCTCTTCGAAGTTGAGGACGTAATAAGGGATGCCGAGCTGCTGGGCAACCTGACGCGCGTCATAAACGTCATCGAGCGAGCAGCAGCGGCCCGCCGCATGTCCGCCGGAGAGTTCCGGCAGACGCCGCTGGTTCCAGAGCTGCATGGTCAGGCCGATGAGCTCATACCCTTGCTGATGCAGCATCGCAGCGACGGCGGAGCTGTCGACGCCGCCGGACATGGCCACAGCAATGCGATTGTTGTCAGGCATGGGCATAGTCCGGCGACAGTTTGCGTAGATGCGACACGGACTCCGCAATCGCCTCAATCAGCGCATCCACCTGCTCCGCGTTATTGCTGTGTCCGAGGGAGAATCGCAGGGCCGAGCGCGCTTCCTTCCGCGACATCCCCATGGCCATCAGCACGTGGGAAGGCTCCACCGCGCCGCTCGAGCAGGCAGAACCGGTGGAAACGGCAAAGCCGCGCAGATCGAGGGCAATGACCATCGCCTCACCCTCCACGCCGTCAAAAACGACATTGACGGTGTTGGGTACGCGCGGCGACCGGCCTGCAACGATGCGAACGTGAGGGACAGCCGCCTCAATGCCTCGCTCCAACCTGTCGCGCAGCTCCGACAGCCGGCGTGCTTCAGACGCTAGGCGCGATTGGGCGAGTTCGGCAGCATGGCCCAGGGCGACGGCGCCAGCGACGTTCTCTGTGCCGGGCCTGCGTCCCTGCTCGTGCCTGCCGCCGTGCAGCAAGGGCTCCAGCTTCGCACCCGCCCGTATATAGAGCGCTCCGATGCCCTTCGGCGCATACAACTTGTGGCCGCTTATGGAATAAAAATCGACACCAAGCTCGCGCGGCTTCGCCTCGACTTTGCCGGCAGCCTGGACGCCGTCGCAGTGAACCGGAATCCCTGCCTCCCGTCCGATGCGCGCAATCTCGGCGACCGGCTGAATGGCCCCGGTTTCATTGTTCGCGTGCATGACGCTGATGAGGACGGTGTCCGGGCGCAGCGCGCGCTGAACGTCGGAAGGGTCCACCACCCCGTCCGCGCCAACAGGGACGTAGGTGACTGCAACGCCCTCGCGCTCCAGCCAGGCGCATGTGTTCAATACGGCGGCGTGTTCAATCGCTGTGGTCACCACATGCTTCCGCGGGCGCTGGCTGCTGCGGACTGCTCCGAGGATCGCAAGATTGTCGGCTTCGGTGCCGCCGCTCGTAAACACGATCTCCTTCGAGTCGCAGCCGAGGAAGGCAGCCACCTGGCGGCGGGCGGTTTCCAGCTTTTGACGTGCCGCCTGACCGGTCCGGTGTATGCTCGACGCATTTCCGTAAACTTCGGCCATCACAGACACCATCGCCTCGAGAACTTCAGGGGCGACCGGCGTTGTGGCGTTATGGTCGAAGTAGAAAGGCGTATTCATGGAAGCGGTCGAGATACTATTGAAATTTTAACAACATATGCCCCGCTCCATCATTACTTTGACGACAGACTTCGGATTGTCTGATCATTTCGTCGCCACAATGAAGGGCGTCATCCGAAGCATTTCGCCTCTGGCGGACATCATCGACATCACTCACGATCTACGGCCTTTTGAGATCACGCAGGCTTCCTTCTTACTCTCGCAGGCATATCCCTACTTTCCTAAGAAAACCGTTCATGTCGCTGTCGTCGATCCCGGCGTCGGAACAGCGCGAAGGCCCATTCTCGTAGAAGCCGCCGGGCAGTACTTCATCGGACCGGATAACGGGATCTTTGGCATGATTTTCTCGCGGGAGAAGAAGCACAAGGTGCGAGCGATCACGGCGGAGCAATATTTCCTGCAGCCGCTCAGCCGGACCTTCCACGGCCGTGACGTCTTCGCGCCTGCGGCAGCGCACCTGACCCGCGGAGTTCCTCCATCCAAGTTCGGCAAGCTGATCAAGGACTACCTGAAGCCGATGTCAGAGAAGCCGATTCAGACCGGCCGCCGCATCTGGACGGGAACGATCCTGCATGTCGATCGATTTGGCAACCTCATCACGAACTTTCACAAAGACGACTTCCCTACCCTGCAGCTCCGCCCCTTTGAGCTCGCAATCGGCGCGGTCACCATCCGCCGGCTGGCGCTCACTTACTCCGAATGCGAATCCAATGAACCCGTCCTGATCATTGGCAGCTCAGGTTACGCCGAGGTCGCTGTGAATCAAGGTTCCGCCGCACAGCTTCTCGGCTGCGGAGTGGGCGCTCCAGTCGAGTTGACCATTTACTGAGCGAGTGCCGCGGCATCGCTTACATAGTTGAATTGCTAGCCTGAGCTATACTGTTGGATGCTCTCGACGCTATGAGCCCTACTGTGTTCCCGCGAGTGATTTCCAAAAGCGCCGAGTTTCGTGAAAGGCTCGATCGCGGCATTCTGGTCGCAGATGGAGCCATGGGCACCATGCTCTATGGCAAGGGTGTGTTCATCAACCGCTGCTTCGATGAGCTGAATCTTTCCTCGCCTTCCATGGTGAAAGAAATTCACCAGGACTACGTGAAGGCTGGCGCGGAGATTCTCGAAACGAACACGTTCGGCGCAAATCGCGTGCGGCTCGGAGCGTTCGGGCTGGCAGAGAAGCTTCGGGAAATCAACCGAGCGGGCGTCAAGCTGGCGCGCGAAGCGGCACGTGAGAACGTCTATGTTGCCGGCGCGATCGGCCCGATGGGCGTGCAGATTGAACCCCTTGGCCCGATGTCCTTCGCGGAAGCCCGCAGCGTTTTTCGGGAGCAGGCGGAAGCCCTCGTCGAGGCCGGCGTCGATCTTCTCATACTCGAGACGTTCTGCTCGCTTGACG
>JADGHK010000230.1 GCA_019686145.1 Bryobacteraceae bacterium
TCGAGCATGCTTCGCACATTATGGAAGTCACGGGGACGCTCTCCCAGCACGGTGGATATAGCGCGCTCTACGTGCACGGCTATCTGAAGAAATAGGAGAAGCGAGATGCGTACGCGCCGGATTTGCTGCCTGTTTGCGACGGTCCTGACGGTCATGCCTGCCGTCGCCCAGACCAGGAAGACTGCGGCGAAGCCGGCGCCGCCAAAGGCGCCGCTCGGCCTGTTGCCCGTCATCTGGCCCAACGACAATCCTTATTCGCCGGAAAAGGCTGAGCTTGGCAAGTTCCTGTATTTTGACAAGCGCCTCTCCGCGGACAACTCTGTCGCCTGCGCCACGTGCCACGATCCCAAGTTCGCTTTTACGGACGGCCGGCCGGTGTCGACCGGAATCAAGGGCCAGACGGGCGGGCGGAGCGCTCCGACGGTCTTGAACCGGGCATTCAGTCTTGCTCAGTTCTGGGATGGACGCGCGCCTACCCTCGAGGAGCAGGCGAAGGGTCCGATAGCGAATCCCATCGAAATGGGACATACCCATGAGAACGTGGTCAAGCGCCTGAAGGAGATCCCGGGGTATCGCGCGCTGTTTGCAAAGGCGTTCGGGACCGAAGATTTTACGATTGATCATGTGGCTCAGGCGATTGCCACCTTTGAGCGGACCCTCCTGTCTGGCAACTCCCCCTACGACCGCTACAAGGCCGGTGACAAGAAGGCAATGACCCCGGAGCAGATCCGCGGCATGGACGTCTACTTCAACAAGGCCAAATGCGACCAGTGCCACGAGGGGATGAATTTTACGTCCAACATGTTTGCCAACATCGGCATCGGAACCGACAAGCCGGACCCCGATGTGGGGCGGTATGCGGTCACCAAGGACCCCAAAGACTGGGGCGCCTTTAAGACGCCTACCCTTCGAGAAATCGCCCGGACGGCTCCTTACATGCACGACGGCAGTCTCAAGACACTGGAAGAAGTGGTGGAATACTACAACAAGGGTGGGAACAAGAATAAGAACCTCGACGAAAGGATGAAGCCTCTGAATCTGACTGACCAGGAGAAGAAGGATCTGGTTGCGTTCCTCCACGCGCTGAGCGGCGAAGGTTGGCAGCACATTCAGGCGCCCGAGAAATTTCCCCAATGATGTTGCGTAGTACGAGAATCCTGAGCGGGGCCTTCGCAGGCCTCCTGCTCCTGTTGTGCCTGCTCGCTGGCTGCAACAGGGAAAAGAAGAGAGTCATCGCGGTGGTGCCGAAGGGGCGCGCTCACCTCTTCTGGCAATCCGTGAATGCCGGAGCGGTGGCGGCGGCGCGCGAAACCGGCGCCGAGATCGTCTGGAACGGACCAGCGTCAGAAACGGACATCCCCGGCCAGTTGCAGATTGTCGAAACAATGATTAACCGCCGGGTCGACGCCATCGTTCTCGCTCCCATCGATAAGACGGCGCTGGTGAATGTCGTTGAGCGGGCGGCGAAGGAGAACATTCCTGTCGTCATCTTTGATTCGGGCATCGACACAGACAAGATCGTTTCCCAAGTCGCCACCGACAATTACGCGGCTGGCCGGATGGCGGGGGAGCGCCTGGGGAAAGTTCTGAACGGGAAGGGAAAGATTGTCATGGTGAAGGTCCAGCCGGGCGCCGCTTCGACGATGGCGCGGGAGCAGGGCTTCGAGGACGAAATCAAAGAGCACTTCCCCGGCATACAGATTGCCGACAGCCGCTACGGGATGGCTGATTTCGCAAAATCGCTGGCCGTCACTGAAAATATGATGACGGCTCACCCGGACCTCAAGGGGATGTTTGCATCGAACGAGTCCAGCACCGTCGGAGCCGTGCAGGCGCTCAAGGGCCGTAAATCGAATGTGGTGCTTGTTGGATTCGACTGGAGTCCGACGCTGCTCGAAGATCTGAAGAATGGCGTCGTCGACTCGCTGGTGGTTCAGGATCCGTTCAAAATGGGTTACGAGTCGGTGATGGCGGCTGTTCACAAGCTCGACGGAAAACCGGTCGAAAAGATCAAAAATTTACCTCCCAGGCTGGTTACGCGCGAGAATTTGAACGCGCCGGACTTGCAGGCGCAGTTGAATCCCGACTTGAAGAAGTACCTGCAATAGGGGTAAACGGCGGGGCGGCTACGAGTCGTGGCCGCTCGCTTCCAGAAATGCCCGCAGCCGGTGGCTCCGGCTGGGATGCCGCAGCTTTCGCAACGCCTTTGCTTCGATCTGCCGGATTCGTTCCCTCGTCACGGCGAAGTACTGGCCTACCTCTTCGAGCGTGTGCTCGCTGCCGTCCTGAAGGCCGAAGCGCATTTTGATGATCTTCTCTTCGCGCGGGCTCAAAGTCTTCAGCACCTCGGCTGTCTGCTCGCGGAGATTGAGGTTGATGACGGCTTCGGAAGGGGATACAACCCGCCGGTCGACGATGAAGTCGCCGAGATGGCTCTCCTCTTCTTCGCCAACCGGCGTTTCGAGCGAGATCGGCTCCTGCGCGATGCGCAGAACCTTCCGCACCTTACCCACCGGCAGATCCAGGCGCTTGGAGAGCTCCTCGGTGGTGGGCTCACGCCCGAGCTCCTGCTGCAGAAGCCGCTGCGTGCGGACCAGCTTGTTGATTGTCTCGATCATGTGGACGGGAATTCGGATGGTGCGCGCCTGATCCGCAATCGCGCGCGTGATCGCCTGCCGGACCCACCAGGTCGCGTACGTCGAGAACTTGTATCCCCGCTGGTAGTCGAACTTGTCCACCGCCTTCATCAGGCCGATGTTCCCTTCCTGAATCAGATCGAGGAACTGGAGGCCCCGGTTCGTATAGCGTTTGGCGATGGAGACGACCAGGCGGAGATTCGCTTCAATCAGCTGCTTCTTCGCGGCGTCCGCTTCCTGCTCGCCGCGCTCGACGATTTGAAGCGTGCGGCGCAGTTCGGTGGAAGTTGCGCCGTACTCTTCTTCCAGTTGCGCAATTCGCTGATTGAGCTGGCGGAGCTCCTTGCGAAAGTCCCTGCTCGCAGCCTTTTGTGCGTCGGCCACCTCCTCGCTCTTGCGCTGCAATCGGGAAATTTCCTTTTCGAGCGGGCGGAACTCGTCGACCGCGCGGCGGAGACGGGCCGTTAACCGGCGGATCACAACCGTACTAAACGGGATGGAGCGGATGGACCGCGAGATCTTGACCATCAGGCGGGCCAGGCTGTAGCGCAACTCGCGATGCTGTTTCGGCTTCATGTTGCGCGAAACCACCTGGACCTTCTGCCGGAGCTGCTGCGCTTTGCGATAATCCCGCTCAATCTGGCACAAAAGCTTCAGAAATTCCTCCTGCTGTTCCGCGAGCGCTTCGTCGCTTACAAGGAGATCCGGCATCACCAGTAAGTCCCGGATCGAGAGGGTGCCGCGGCGCAGCTCTTCTTGCCACTGGAGGATTTCGCGGATGATGAGCGGGGATCGCGAGAGAGCTTTGCAGACGCTCTTTTGTCCGCGTTCGATGCGCTTGGCCAGTTCGATCTCACCCTCGCGTGTGAGCAGGGGTACAGTGCCCATTTCACGGAGGTACATTCGGACCGGATCGTTCGTCTTGTCGCCGAACTCCTGGTTCAGCTCGAGTTCGGAAAACTCGTCACCGTCTTCGCCCTTTTTCTCGAAGTCGAGCTTCGGCTCTTCGAGAATCTCGACTCCGGCGTGGTCGAGATCGGCCAGGAGTTCATCAAGTTCCGGTCCAGCAGCCAGATCGTCCGGCAGGATTTCGTTAACATCGTCGTATAAGACGAAGCCCTTCTCCTTGCCGATATCCATCAGGTGTTTCAGGCGGCCGTATTTATCGTCGGCTTGCACGGAGACCCCGTTTCCTGGAACTGCAATTCACTGGTTCCACCTATATTACAACACGGCGCGTCCCACGGATTTTCCGGATCAGGACACGCCCCGGGCTCGTTTCCAACGGTCCAGCTCACCAAGCTCGGTCATCAGACGAAGCGCGTCAGCCACGTTTCCAGCCCGCTCGGCAGCCCGAATTTGCGCACGCAGAGCAGCGCGCATCGATTCCAGTTCCGATTCCATCAGTCTTGCCACGCACGCGTCTGCCTGTTCGGGAGCAATCACCTCTTCCCCTATCGAATCGTCTAAAACGATCGATGCCAATAGTGTTTTATCGGCATCTTCCAGTCTTGATTCCAATTCCCCAAAGCTGATCGGCGACCCCCTCTCCCACATTCCAAGTAGTGTCTCAAAGATTCGGCGCGTTGCAAGCGTCTCCACAACTTTCAGACCTCGCAGCCGCGGAAGCGTGAGATCTCGAATCTGAGGATCCGCCAGGAGCGCCTTGATGAGCAGCGTTTCGACGCCCGACAGAGACACCTTTGTCGCAGCCTTTTGCTCCCGCTGGTTCTTTGCTCCCGAGGCTCTGCGCAGGTGATTGCGCACGAGCGAAGGATCCACACCCAGATACGATGCAACGTCGTTTGCGAGGGTTGCACGTTCAAGCTCGCTCGAAAGCCTGTGGATTGCGGGCAGCAGTACCTTTTCGAAGCCTTCGAAGCGGCCTTCCGCGGTGGGCGGATACTTCGCGCGCACTTGATCCGCCAGCCAGTAGAAGTACGGGCTGGCGCGCTCCAGCCTTCGCGAGTACGCCTCGGCGCCATGCTGCTTCACGTATTCGTCGGGGTCGAGACCGCCGGGGAGATGAAGGACGCGCACATGCATGCCTTCGTCGAGCAACATCTGAATCGACCGCTCCGTGGCATTCGCGCCGGCCGCATCGGGATCGAAACTGACGATGATTTTATCCGAATGGCGCTTGATCGCGCGAACCTGATTGCTCGTGAGCGCCGTTCCACAGCTCGCGACCACTTCGTGTATTCCCGCCGAATACACTCCAATCGCATCCATGTAGCCTTCGACGAGAATAATGCGGTCGTGCTTGCGCGCCGCAGTTTTGGCGCGATGGAGGTTATAAAGGACATTGCTCTTGTCGTAGAGCGCGGTCTTTGGGGAATTCAGATATTTCGGCTCGTCCTCATCCGATAGCGCGCGGCCTCCGAAGCCGATAATGCTTCCCGATTCATTGTGAATCGGGAACATAAGACGCCCCCGAAAGCGGTCGAAAAAGCTGCCGTCCTGACGCCGCGAAACGAG
>JADGHK010000231.1 GCA_019686145.1 Bryobacteraceae bacterium
GAGCAGGCGAGCCGCAACGAGACTGCCCGCGAAGCCGAGCACCACGCCGGCAAGCACCAGGCGCATTCCACTGAATAGCACCATGCGCACCACGGCGCCAACGGTCGCGCCGAGCGCCATCCGGATTCCGATCTCAGCGGTTCGTTGCGCAACCGAACTCGCGATGACTCCGTAGACGCCGACCACCGCGAGCGTGAGGCCAAGCCCGGCAAACAGTCCAAAGAGGATCAAATTAAATCGAGGACCGGCGAAAGCCCAATCGCGCAGATAGTCCGATACCGGCTTTACGTCCGTCACCGGCTGCTCGCCGTCTATGGCATAGACCTGAGCGGCGGCAGCCTTCGCAAGCGACATGGGCTCCACGTCTGTCTTGATCGCCAGAAAGCCCGGCTCGCCGAGAACCGTGTAGGGCACAAACATCTCCGGCGAGGCGTCGTTCTCCAGCCCCCGGTTCGGAATATCCCGGATTACGCCAGTAATGCGGAACCCATCGTCTGCGAGGTTCCAGCGCGCGCCCTTGAGCAGGGGAACGCGGGCTACAGCGCCTACCGGCTCGCGTCCTGCAAAATAACGCTCGACAAACTTCTCATTGACGACAGCCACTTGCTGGCGGTTCGCCTCCTCAGCCTCCGTGAACAGGCGTCCTCGCACAAGCCGTGCTGCGATTACGTCGAAGTAACCGCGGCTCGCGGCATGAAACCCCACCCGCTGCCTGTCCGGCGGCAACCCGTCCACGGAGATCATGACGCCATAGCTCATAAAGGGATGAAGGCCCGTGTTCAGTCCTGCTTGACGAACGCCGGGAAGGGCAGCAATGCGAGGAATCAGATCCTGAAAGAACTGAACGCGACGAGCCGCGTCGGGATAGCGCGATTCGGAGAGCGGCACGCGCATGGAGAGCACACGGTCCGCCTCGAAGCCGATATCGACACGCTGCAATTCGAGGAGGACGCGCATCATCAAGGCCGCCCCGGCCAGCAGCACAACCGACAGACCGACCTCCGCCACCACCAAGACTCGTCTGGTGCCCGCCTGCCTTCGTGTGCCGCTTGAATTGCGTCCGCCAGCCTTCAGCGCTTCCGTGAGGTTGATGGAGGCAGACTGGATCGCGGGCGCCAGACCGAAGAGGATCGTCGTCAGCACCGAAACAGCGAGCGCGAAGAGCAGCACCGGCAGATTCAACGCAATCTCCGCCTCGTCCGGGATCGTCCCCGGCGGGACGAGCGCAATCAGAACCCGCAGCGCCCCGAAGGCCAGCGCCACGCCGAAGGTCCCGCCCGCCAACGCCAGCAACAGGCTCTCCGTCAACAGTTGACGAATAAGCCTTCCCTTCCCGGCGCCGAGCGATGCACGCACCGCCATCTCCCGCTGCCGGCCGGCCGCCTTCGACAGGAGCAGATTCGAAACGTTGGCGCAGGCAATCAACAACAGGAGCCCGACCGCGCCAAAGAGGATCCAAAGCTCATTTCGGATGCTGCTTGGAAACGTCTCCGAAAACTTGAGAAGACGAACGCGCCATTGCTCCGGGAAATCGGAGGGATTTTGCTTCTTCAAGTCCTCGATGATCGGGCGAAGCTCAGCTTCCGCCTGAGCCGGCGTGACGTGCGGTTTTACCCGGCCGAGTACGTGCACGAAGCGGACATCCTCAATCACCTGCCCCCGGCGAAAATCGACCGGAAGATAGACATCGGCTCCCCGCCACATAAAGCGGGGAGGCATCACCCCGATCACGGTGCGCGTAACCCCATTCAGCACTAGCTTCCGTCCGAGCACCGAAGGATCGCCGCCGAACTGCCGCTGCCAGAAACGATAGCCGAGAACGGCCACCTGCGGAGCGCCCGGCGCAACATCCGCTTTCACCGGTGTCCTTCCGAGCAGCGGCGGGACACCCATCACATCGAACGTGTCGTACGGACCATGGTTCCCACGTAATCGCTGAGGCTCCCCGTTCCCGGTCCAGACGACGTCGCTGATCGTGGAAGCGATGAGGCCTTCAAAGATCGTGGTTCGTTCCCGGAACTCCAGGTACTGGTCCACGGAGTACCCGGTGCGGCCATAGGGCTGGCCAGGCTCGCTCACCTGGATACTGACAAGCCGGTCGACGTCCTTATAGGGAAACGGATTCAGAATGACGGCGTGAACGACGCTGTACATGGCCGTGGTGGCCATAATGCCGAGAGCCAGCGACGCAATCGCCAGAATAGATGTGCCCAAAGTCCGCCGGAGATTGCGCGCTCCGATGATAAGGTCCTGCCACATGCATCACCACTATACGATCTCCGGGATCGTCTTGTTCCTTTCCTTTCCTTTCATCATTGGCGACATTCGCCCGGACAGGCGAAGATAACAATGTGCCCGAGCGGCAGAACCAGCTATCATAATTGAGCTGTGATCGTGCGCCTCCGGCTTCAACTGCCTGATGCCATCGGCTCCCCAGTCTACCGCTTCAGTACGGCGGTAAGACTGGCATCCGATTCCATTAACGCGCACAAACTCCGCAGTTTTTTGACGCTGCTGGGCGTCATCATCGGCGTCGCCAGCGTGGTCCTGGTTGGCGCCGCAATCGAAGGCCTCGGCCTTTATGCGGAAGAAACCACCGCAAAGGCTTTCGGCACTGACAGCTACCTGATCGCCCAGATCGCCAGTGTCGGCCGCCTGACACGGAAAGAAAGGGCGGAAAAACTCCGATATAACAAGCAAATCCGCATCGACGATCTGCACTACCTGCAAGTTACGACAGGAAATGAAATTCTCTACAGTCCCTTCCGCCAGCGCTCGGGCGACGTCAAGCGCGGCAACCTGACCTTCGAAGATGCTGTGATTATCGGCGCGGGCGCACAGTTGTCGGAGATCCGCGACCTCTCGATCCTCGAAGGACGATTCTTTACCGAATTGGAGGAAGCGCGGCGCCAGCCAGTGGCGATTATCGGCCAGGATCTGATTGCCGCTCTCTTTCCGGACACCTCGCCTCTTGGCAAGACCATTCGCATCCATGGCTTCGACTTCACCGTGATCGGCACGCAAGAGAAACTCGGTTCGGTGGAGGGGCGCAGCCAGGACAACTCCGTCTATATCCCGACCACCGTTTTCACCCGCCTGTTCGGGAACGAACGCACGATGGCCATCTTCGGCAAACCTCGTCCGGAATCGGGACTTTCCTTCGAAGCCGCGCTCGATGTCACCCGCGGAGCACTCCGTACCCGGTTCAAGACCAAGCCGGGGAAGGAGGACAATTTTGATACCCTGACTCCCGACGCCATCCGCTCCTTCGTCGACAACATCCTGGGTCTGATCAGCGCCGTGGTCATCCCCGTGACATGCATTTCGCTGGTTGTCGGCGGCATTGTCATCATGAACATCATGCTCGTGAGCGTGACGGAGCGAACGCGCGAGATCGGAGTGCGGAAATCGCTGGGCGCCAAGCGCAGGGACATCATGCTGCAGTTCCTGCTGGAGGCGCTATTCCTATCCCTCCTTGGCGGGCTGCTGGGACTGCTATTGGGGGCAGGGCTCACAGCCCTGCTGTCCAGGGTTCTCGAGATCCCCCTCAAGGTGACGCTCCCCTACGTCCTGCTCTCCATCACTGTTTCAAGCGCGGTAGGCATCCTTTCAGGCTGGTACCCTGCTTCGCGGGCGGCGGATCTGGATCCGGTTGTGGCGCTGAGGGCAGATTAGCGATATGCAGGTAACGGCGGGCGAAAACATCCGCATGGCGATCAGCGCGGTGTGGAGCCATCGCTTCCGTTCGATGCTCACGATCATCGGAATCGTCATCGGCATCACCACAGTTGTTACGGTATCGTCGCTGCTGACCGGGCTTCGAAAAGGCGTCGTCACTTTCTTCGAAGAGTTTGGGCCGAACAATATCTTCCTCGCGCAATACGGAGGCGATCCGAATCGTACTCCTTCCCAGCGGGAGCTGACCCGCAAGCCGATCCTGCCCGAATATGCTGACCTGATCAAACGCTACATTCCGGCAGTAGAGGAAACCAGCATATCTTTGCTTGTTCCGGGATTGATCGGGAATCAGCCGATCACAGCCAGGGTTCCGGGGTACGAATCCGACAATATCTCCGTCGTCGGTCTATCAGCCAGCAGTTTTACTACGCAGCCCAGAGAGCTTCAGGAAGGCCGCGAGTTTACGCCGGATGAAGCGGTGCGGGCCGCCAAAGTGGCGATCATCGGACCGCTTGTGGCCGAGGCGTTGTTCCCGGAAGGCGGAGCGGTAGGCCGCACGATCATCGTCAGCGGCGCCGAGTACAGAGTGATTGGTGTTTATGCGCCTGCCAAAGGAGGATTCTTCGGAGAAAACGGTCTGGACCGGCAGATTGTGATTCCCCTCGAGACAGCGCAGCTTCGATATCCTCAGCTTGACCGCTACTTTATCGTTGTGAAAGCCAGAGAAGGACGGCGCGATGAAGCCTTTGAGGAAGTGCGATCGCTGATGCGCAAAATCCGGCACACGCCGCCCCAGGCTGAAGACGACTTCGCTCTCACCACGCCAGATCAGATCATCAAACGATTCGACGCGATTACCGGCATGATCGTCCTCGTCTCTATCGCGATCTCCGCCCTCGGACTGCTGGTCGGCGGCATTGGTGTGATGAATATCATGCTGGTCAGCGTCACGGAACGAACGAAAGAGATTGGCGTCCGCAAAGCCATAGGAGCAAGGCGAATCGACATTATTTTCCAGTTCCTGATGGAAGCAGTAACGCTGACCGGGCTTGGCGGATTGATTGGCATCGCCTTTGCAATGCTGACAACCGTGGTTGTCAGCGCTCTGGTGCCTTCATTGCCATCGGAGACGCCGCCCTGGGCCGTGATTTCCGGGTTTGCCGTTTCCGTGCTGGTCGGGCTCTTCTTCGGAGTATGGCCCGCCGTCAAGGCAGCCCGCCTTGATCCTGTCGAAGCCTTACGCTACGAATAACTTCCTTTAGCCATGCAGGGTCCCATTGACAATGCGCCCCTCAAATATTAGATAATAAGGCGAAGAAACGGCGAATGTATGGCCGCCTCCCCCCAAATTCTTTCCTTCCCCGGCCGTGTCCAACTCACTGAACCTACAGGGATTCCCGAATTACTCCGGCTGACGGGCTGGT
>JADGHK010000232.1 GCA_019686145.1 Bryobacteraceae bacterium
GGCCAGACGCGCCTCATCCATCGCGTATTCGCTGCTGGTCCGGCCTAATTGAGCCGCCTGAATTCGGGGCCGCCGCACTTTCGGAAGATCGATCGGCTGTGAAAAGCTGTAGTGCTGCAGCATCCCGGGCACCGCAGTGTTCATGCGCAGGTGCTGGTTTCCGCTGAGCAGATTGAATTCGGGATTTGGGTATGCAGACGCAGTGGTAATGCCAGCTTGTGCGCCTTCAATCTGGGCAGAGGCCGCTCGCAGTTGCGGATGGTGGTCTTCCGCGATCGCCAGCGCTTCGCCTAATGTAATCTGCCTTACATTCGTTTCCGCGGTCATGTGCGGGACTGCACATGCCAGCACAAAGACAGAAACCGTGGAAAGCTTTAGGGGCCCTGTCATCGCGGAAAACCATCCGAAGGCGAGTTCGGATCAGCAAACAAGGCACTGGGTCGAATCTCCATAATATTCTTACGAAACATTCATTAAGGTGCACGACGGCTGCCAAAGTCGCCTCTCGACCTAACCTTAAGACAGCTGAAGGGCTGCCTCATAACGAGATTTCACAGATATTGAGGAGTGTCTGAATTAGCAGACACATGAATGTCCGTTAAGCGGACAGATTGGGGACACGTTAGTCTAGAGATAGCGAGCAATGAAGTCCATGACCCGGCCTCTGGCGGCCCTTGCCTCCCCCATTGTGGCAATCAACCGGTATGTATCCTCGCATCAACTGCTAGTCTTTCTTTTTCTGTTGCTTTCGACGGCCGTGGCGATAGCGGCGCTGAGCTTTGTGCTGGTGACGGAAGCCATCGCAAGCGCGGAATCGATCGTCGTACGCGAAACGTCCCACGACTTGGCAAATGCGCTGCAAGAGATGGTGGCTGCGGCCAACCGGGGGCTAAAGCAAGGAATCTTGAGCGAAGAGGATTACCGCAGGATCAGTTTCAAGGTTCTCGACGCCCGGTCCGACCTCCAGGGCGGCTTCTTCGTGGAAGGGAAGATTGTGGGATACAGTTCCCCGACACATGCTGCCCTTGAAAGCAACCTGCGGTTACCGGAGTTTGAGCGGCTCGCAGTCCGTACGGCACTGGATCGGCACCGGGCAGGTGGTCCGAGGGAGATGGTCGTCCGCGAGGGAAAGGATCTGATCGTGGTCCTGGTTTCGACCGCCGGCCAGATTGACGCGTGGACCATGAAGCGTCTCAATGATTTCGCAGACCCCGGGGAGAGCAGGCGGCGTCACCTGCTGCTCCTGCTGGCCACCACTTCCCTGTTCTTCGTACTGGTCATTACCTACGTCGCCCTGAGATTTCGTAAAAGCGTCCAGGAGATCCGTTCCGGCCTTGAGCAGATGGCTACGCTGCCCGATTATCGCTTGTCAGCAAGCGGCGGCGAGCTTGCTGCCGTTGCCGTTGCCATTAATCAGATGGCGGACAGCCGTCAGCGCCTCGAGCAGGAGCTTCGCCGCGAGGACCGTTTGCGCGCCATGGGCCGGGTTGTGGCCGGCATCGCTCATGAGATCAAGAACCCGTTAAACTGCATCCGTCTCAGCCTCCAGACGATCGCCCGGACTCACAAGCCGGGAGAGGGGCAGGAGGAGGTGCAGATTGCCCTTGCCGAAGTGGATCGCATGACCCGGCTCCTCGATTCCCTCCTGCTGTTTCGTACGCAGAAGCCGGCGAACCTTGTGTCGTGTCCCATCCAGCCGGTGCTGGACCGGGTGCTCTCCCTGGTGCAGCAGCCCGCTATGGAAAAGGAGGTGAAAATTCAGCAGCAGATCCAGGACCCTTCCCTCGCCGCTCTCATCGACCCCGACTGTCTGCAGCAAAGCTTGATGAATCTTCTTCTGAACGCCATCGAAGCCACGCCGCGCGGCGGCTCAGTCCGCGTGAATGCGTATTCGGATGCCGGCTCCACAATCATCAGCGTCGCCGATACCGGTCCCGGGCTGACCGAGGAGCAGCAGGAGCACTTGTTCGAAGCCTTTTATACGACCAAGCAGAGAGGAACCGGGTTGGGGCTCGCGGTCACGCGCGAGCTGGTGCAAAAGCTCGGAGGCACGATCACGTACCGCAACACAGGGGATGGGGCCCAGTTTGATTTGAAGTTGCGAACGGCATGAACGTACGATGTCACGCATTCTGATCGCAGAGGACGAGAAACCCGCCCTTCTGTTTCTCTCCCGGTTACTGACGAAGGAGGGCTACGAAGTCATTGAGGCCGAAAACGGGGACGAGGCGTGGCGGATTTGCCAGGAGTCGGAGCCGGATCTCGTGCTGCTGGACATTCGGCTTCCAGGGCTTAACGGCCTTGAGATTCTGAACGGCTTGAAGCGTGACCGCCGGGACACGGCGGTCATCGTGATGACGGCTGACAGCAACTACGCAACCGCCGTTGAAGCGATGCGGCTCGGCGCTTTCGAGTTCGTGTCGAAGCCGCTGGACTTCGATCATCTTCTGATTCTGGTGCAGAGGGCCCTGGAATACCGCGCGATGGAACGGGAGGTCCGGGCGTTTCGAGCCGCGGCGCAGCAATCGGAAACTCCTCCCGGAAGGCTCATCGGCCACACGCAGGCGATGCGGGAGGTGTACAAGCGCATCGGCAGGGCGGCGGCTTCGGACACGACCGTGCTGGTGCGCGGCGAGTCCGGCACGGGCAAAGAGCTTGTCGTCGACGCGCTTCATGCCCACAGCCTCCGCGCCAACGGGCCGCTCGTCAAGGTGAACTGCGCTTCGATCCCGGAAGCGCTCCTCGAGTCCGAGCTCTTCGGGCATGAAAAGGGCTCCTTCACGAGCGCCTCCTACCAAAGGATCGGGCGATTCGAGGAGGCAAACGGCGGAACCCTGTTTCTGGATGAGGTAGCGGAACTGCCGCTCGTGCTACAGGCAAAGCTGCTGCGGGCGGTTCAGGAGCGGGTCATTTACCGGCTGGGCAGTAACCGTCCGATTCCGGTCGATCTGCGCCTCGTGGCGGCGACGGCTCAGGATCTGGAAGCCATGGTCCAAAGCGGGCAGTTCCGCGAGGATCTCTATTACAGGCTCAACGTCTTCCGCATCGACGTCCCGCCGCTGCGGGAGAGGCTCGACGACCTTCCGCTGCTGGTCCAGCATTTCATATCGCGCTCCCAGCGTCCCGTCACGCTCAACTCCGCAGCTCTCGCCAAGCTGTGCTCGTATTCCTGGCCAGGCAATGTGCGGGAGCTCGAAAACGTCATCTCCCGCGCCCTCGCACTGACGCCGGGCGGAGTCATTACGCCGGAAGCTATTGAGCTCTCTCCCCTGCCTTCGCAGAGCAGCCTGACCATCCTGGGCGTGCCTCTCGAGCGAGGTCTGAGGGAAATCGTCGGGCAGGCGGAGAAACAGGCATTGCAGGCGGCGCTGGCCCACGTCAGAGGCAATAAGCGGAAAGCCGCCGAGTTACTCCGAATTCACCGGAGCCTGCTCTACGAAAAGCTGAAGGAGCACAACGTCGCCTGAGGCTTCAGCCACGGCCGATAAACGGCATTCTGGTCGCCATCACGGTCATAAATTGAACGTTGGCATCCAGGGGAAGGTTCGCCATGTAGAGAACTGCTTCAGCGACGTGCCGGACGTCGGTCCGCGGCTCCACCATGATCGCGCCGTTCGCCTGGGGTACGCCAGCGGTCATGCGCTGCGTCATTTCGGTCGCCGCGTTGCCGATGTCGATTTGCCCGCATGCGATGTCGTAATCACGGCAGTCCAGCGAAATACTCTTTGTCAGCCCAGTGATCGCGTGCTTGGTTGCCGTGTAGGGAGCCGAATTCGGGCGCGGAGCTGTGGCGGAAATCGATCCATTGTTGATGATCCGGCCGCCCCGCGGATTTTGCGTCTTCATCAGCCGGATCGCTTCCTGGGCGCAAAGGAATGCCCCGGTCAGATTGATGCTCACGACGCGGTTCCACTGCTCGTAGGTAAGATCCTCAATCGGGGTCGGAGGCACATTGATCCCCGCATTGTTGAAGAGAAGGTCGAGCCGCCCGAGCTCCTGCCGTATGCGGTCAAAGAGTGAGCGGACGGATTCCGGGTCGCTGACATCGGCAGGTACAACCAGAATCGGCTTTCCCGACGGACTGGCTGCTTCCGCAGTCTTTCGCAGTTCCGCTTCGCGTCTTCCACAGATCACCACCGAGTAGCCGTTGCACTGGAGCGTCAAACTGACCGCCCTGCCGATCCCACTGCCCCCGCCGGTAACCAGCGCTACTTTCCGATGCTCAGTCGCTATCATCCGCTCGTTTGATCATGCCAGAATCGCCTTGACCACGTGCGCCGGTTCGACGCCGGTCAGCTTCTGGTCCAACCCCTGATACTTGTACGTAAACCGGTTATGATCGATGCCGAACAGGTGGAGGATAGTCGCCTGTAAATCCCGGACGTGGACCGGATCCTTGGTGATGTTGTAGGAGAAGTCGTCCGTCTCGCCGTGGACCACCCCGCCTTTGACGCCGCCTCCCGCAAGCCATAGTGAGAAACAGCGAGGGTGATGATCCCGGCCGTAGTCGGTGGCGGTCAGTTTCCCCTGGGAATAGATGGTCCGGCCGAACTCCCCGCCCCAGATCACCAGCGTATCGTTCAGCAAGCCGCGCTGTTTCAAGTCCTGGATTAATGCCCAGCAGGCGCGGTCCACATCCTTACACTGGCTCGGAAGAACCTCTGGAAGATTCGAATGGACGTCCCATCCCCGGTGATAGATCTGGATGAAGCGGACGCCGCGCTCCGCCAGGCGCCGTGCCATCAGGCAGGAGTTGGCGAACGTGCCTCCAATTTTCGCCTCGTCGCCATAGAGCTTGTACGTGCTCTCCGGCTCCTTCGACAGATCGGTCAGCTCCGGGACCGATGCCTGCATCCGGAACGCCATCTCAAACTGCGCGATGCGTGTTCGCGTTTCCGGATCTCCCAGCTTGGCGTGCTGAATCTCGTTCATTTCAGCAAGCGCGTCCAACATCCGGCGGCGCACTTTCATCGGCACGCCGTCAGGGTTGTTGATAAACAGAACAGGATCTCCGCTCGAACGCAAAGCAACGCCGGCATGCTCTCCCGACAGGAAGCCCGCGCTCCAGAGC
>JADGHK010000233.1 GCA_019686145.1 Bryobacteraceae bacterium
CCAGACCCGGCGGCGAACCTCCGAAACAACTGTAATAGAAATTACGTCCTATGAGGGGGATAGTTTGTGCCTTACCTCGCGATTCTTGGAGTTGTTTCGAAAAACTGGTGGATGCTGGCTGTCCGCGGCGTGATCGCTATTCTTTTTGGTCTCTGTGCGTTCCTCTGGCCCGGCCTGACGCTGGCGGTTCTGGTCATGCTCTGGGGGGCTTTCGCTCTGGTCGACGGCATCCTCGCAGTCATCGCCGGAGGAGCGGTCCGGTGGTGGTCGCTCCTGCTGTTCGGCGCTGTCGCGATCGCTGCCGGATTGTTCGCGCTGTTTTGGCCCGGCATCACGGCGGTTGCCTTGCTGTTCGTGATCGCTATCTGGGCGATCGTCCGCGGAATCACTGAGATCGCCGCGGCAATCCGCCTCCGCAAGGAGCTGGCAAACGAATGGCTGCTGGTCCTGAGCGGCGTGCTGGCGGTCGCCCTGGGAGTGGTGCTCATGATGTCACCAGCCGCGGGCATTCTTGCTCTGATCTGGTTTCTTGCCGCGTATGCGGTCGTTGTTGGCGTCCTCCTGCTCATCCTGGCGTACCGGCTGCGTGGCGTGCACAGGCAAATGCAGCCAAGGCTCGCAACCTAGCGGCAGGCGGACGCTGGGTTTCGCTGGGAATCGCCGTGCGATCCCCAGGCACCCGAGATTTACTCGGAGACGCGGATCGCAACTTTGATAACGTCATCGCGCCGCGACCCGAACAGCTCATACGCCTGATCGATTTCGTCAAGCGTAAACCGGTGCGAGAACAGCGGAGTCAGATCAATCCGATTCGTCTCGACCAGGCGCATCAGCCGCCGCATGCGCTCTTTTCCTCCGGGGCATAGGGTCGTGACGATCTTGATGTCGCCGAGCCCTGCACCGAATGCGTCAATCGGAACCTGCAGGTGACCCGAATAGACTCCTACGCTTGACAGCGTTCCTCCCGGACGGAGCACGCGCAGCGCGTTCTCAAACGTAGCCTGTATTCCTAAGGCTTCAATCGCAACATCGACGCCGCGGCCGCCGGTGAGTTCCCGCATCTCGCGAACGACGTCCGCCTCCGGCAGTAACACGCTCGTCGCTCCGAGACTGCGTGCAACGTTCAGGCGATGCGGATCTTCGTCCACCACGATGATCTGCGACGCCCCGCGGAGTTTTGCTCCGAGCGTGGCGCATAATCCGATCGGTCCCTGGGCAAAGACTGCTACCGCGTCGCCGAGCCGGACACCGCCATTCTCGACCGCTGCAAATCCGGTGGAGGCGATATCGGCCAGCAAGAGGACTTGTTCGTCGCTGATGCCATCCGGAATCACCGCCAGGTTCGCCTGGGCGTAAGGAATCAGCGCGTACTCAGCCTGTACGCCGTCGATCGTGTTGCCCAGTCTCCATCCGCCCAGCGGTCCCTGACACTGCGAGGTGCTTCCGCCCAAGCACGGTTCGCACTGTCCGCAAGGCGTGATGGCTCCGACCAAGACGCGTTGTCCGACTTCGTATCCAGTCACGCCCGAACCGAGCTCGTGAATGACGCCGACGGCTTCATGGCCGATCGTCAACCCAGGCCGGACCTCGTACTCTCCGCGGACAATATGCAAATCGGTTCCGCAAATCGTTGTAAGCCGAACCTTTACAACTGCATCAGTGGGTCCGGCGCGAGGGACCGGCTTTTCTTCCAGACCGAACTTACCCGGACCGCGAAACACATTCGCTTTCATGAAACCGGGTGTCACAGGCCGCGCTTCCCGTTGCTGGTTGATTTTCACTGCCATTGCATCCCTCCTCGCCTACGGATTTCCTCCGCGCCTGCCTGATTTTCCCATAGATTGCGGCCGGCCGCTCCCGGCAAGAAACGGCGATACCGGCGGACGCCTGCAAAGCGGACTTCGCGGCGGCTACAATCGAAAAGAATGTCGCTGATTGTCGTTGGGTCCGTTGCTTATGATGGCGTGGAAACTCCGTATGGCCGGGTGGATCGAATGCTGGGAGGTTCCTGTACATATATCGCCCTCTCAGCCAGCTACTTTACGAAGACGCGCATCGTCGCGGTAGTCGGCGAGGATTTTGACGAGGCGGATCGCGACCTGCTCTGCGAGCGCGGTATCGACCTGTCCGGTCTCGAGACCCTTCCCGGAAAAACCTTCTACTGGCAAGGCGTCTATACGAATGACATGAATGACCGCACGACGCTGCGGACCGACCTCAATGTCTTCGCCGAATTCAACCCGAAGCTGCCGGAGCATTACCGCAATGAGCCTTACCTGCTGCTTGGAAACATCCAGCCAACCCTGCAGAGCAGTGTCCGCAATCAGATGAACTGCCTCCGCTTCGTCGGCGGCGATACCATGAACTACTGGATTCGTGACTTCCGCCAGGATCTCCTGGAAACGCTCAAGGGGTGGGACTTCCTCCTGATCAACGATTCAGAAGCGCGGATGCTTTCCGGGGAAGTGAACCTGAAGCGGGCTGCCCGGGCAATTCTCGATATGGGACCCAGCACGGTCGTCATTAAGCGCGGAGAGTACGGGGCGATCCTCTTCCGCAGGGACGCAATGTTCATGGTGCCCGGCTATTTGCTGGAGGAAGTGTACGACCCTACAGGCGCCGGTGATTCCTTTGCCGGAGGCTTTGTGGGCTATATGGCGGAACGTCAACTGGATCTCAGGGATCCCAACCTCGACTTCCGGGAATTGGGTCGCGCGGTAATCTACGGCTCCGTAATGGGCAGCTTCTGCTGCGAGAAGTTCGGCGTCGAGCGGTTCCGTACGCTGACACGCAGTGAAATTGATGGCCGTTTCCAAGAGTTCAAAGCCGCGACGGACTTCTAAGAGGACGACAGCCGGAACAATCACAGGATGGCGGGCATGGGCGCAGCTTTTCGCTGCTCTGCTCTTCCTGGCCATCCTTGGCGGCTCTGCCCTCTGGTGGTTCCATCAACAGGGTTATCTGCTCTACTTCGGTGACGCGCAGGCGCATCTCAATATAGCCCGTCGGATCGTCGATTCGCGGACACCAGGATTCGTACAGCTTGGCACCGTGTGGCTGCCGGTTCCGCATCTGGCGATGCTGCCCTTTGTATCGAATGATGCGTGGTGGCGATCGGGACTGGCGGGCGGAATACCAGCCTCGTGCGCCTTCGTCATCGCCGGCGTCTTTCTGTTTGCGGCAGCGCGGCGGGCGCTCGGTTCGGGAGCAGCGGGTTTCACCGCAGCAGCCATCTTCGCCCTGAATCCGAATTTGCTCTACCTGCAGTCCACGCCGATGACGGAGCCCTTCTTTTTCGCCGGTCTCGCGGGATTGCTCTACTTTCTCGTTCTCTTCAGCCAAACCGGGTCTTTGTGGGCCGCCATCGGAGCGGGCCTCTTATCGAACGTAGCATCGATGACGAGATACGAAGGCTGGTTCCTGATTCCATTTGCCGGGATCGCCATGCTCCTGTCCGGCCAGAGCGGACGGCTCCGGGCAGCGGCTTTGTTTGCTGTTCTGGCATCGCTCGGCCCGCTTTATTGGCTCGGATACAACTGGTACAACTACGGCGACCCGCTGGAATTCTATCGCGGCCCCTACTCTGCGAAAGCCATTTATCAGCGGGCACTCGATCAAGGCATGGCGAGATATCCGGGTGATCACGAGTGGGACAAAGCATGGCTTTATTTCCGGGAAGCGGCTAAGCTATGCGCCGGTTCCGCCCTCGCCTGGCTTGGACTCGCCGGCCTCATTCCTGCCCTGTGGAAGCGGGCATTTATTCCCCTGCTGCTGCTTTCGCTCGGACCTTTCTTCTACGTCTGGAGCATGCACTCTTCGGGGACACCGATCTTTGTTCCGCACCTGTGGCCGAACAGTTACTACAACACGCGCTATGGATTGGCCGCCTTTCCCTTACTGGCTTTCGCTGCTGGCGCGATCGTAGCCGTGGTTCCGAACCGGTTCCGTTCCCTGGCCGTGCCGGCCGTTATCGCAATCGCGATCGCACCGTGGCTTGTTCATCCCGGTCCTGAGAACTGGATCTGCTGGAAGGAATCCGAGGTGAATTCGAACACGCGGCGGGGCTGGACGCGGGAAGCGGCTGCCTATCTCAGGGCGCACTACCGGCAGCACTCCGGGATCTTCACGTCCTTTGGCGATATGACAGGAATCTTTGGCCAGGCCGGTATTCCGCTTCGCGAGACGCTGCATGAAGGGAACGGTCCCGCCTGGCTGGCGGCCGCGACGCTTCCGGAACTCTTTCTCTTTGAAGAGTGGGTGGTTGCAATGGCCGGAGACAAGGTGTCGACAGCCATGCGCAGGACCGAGCGCTTTGGCTCGCGTTACGTGCGGGTAAAGACAATCCGGCATAAGGACGGACCGGAAATTGAGATCTACCGAAGAGACAGAAACAATGAGGACGAAGATCCCCTTTACAAAGGCTCACGGGGCGAAGAATGATTTTCTGCTGACGTGGGCGGAAGATGCTCCCGCGGACGGCTTGGCCCAGGCGGCGCAGGCCATCTGCGACCGTCACACCGGCGTTGGAGCAGACGGCTGGCTGCTTGTGTCGCGAAAGAATGGTGACGCTGACGCCGTCATCCGGCTTTTCAACCCCGACGGCGGCGAAGTGGAGATGTCAGGCAACGGAACCCGCTGCGCCGCGGCATTCCTGATCGAGGCGGGCTTTCCAGGCAGCGAGATCAACATCATGACCGGGGCCGGACTGAAGCAGCTGCGATTGTTGCGGCGAGACGGCCTCCGTTTTGAGTTTGAAATGAACATGGGACGCCCGCGCATCGTCGAGCAGCAAACGGAAATCGAGGGTTGCGATGCCACGCTCGTGGATGTGGGGAATCCGCAGTGTGCCGTTTTCGTGAAGGACTTTGACTTTGACTGGCGCAGCGTGGGACGGCGGATCGAGCACCACCCGCGCTTCCCGCATCGCACGAACGTCTCTTTCGTCCTTCCTTCCGCACCCGACCGGATCGATGTCCGTTTTTGGGAGCGCGGCGCTGGCGAAACCATGAGTTCCGGAACGGGATCAACAGGCGCTATGGCGGCAGCCATATCGAGAGGGCTTGC
>JADGHK010000234.1 GCA_019686145.1 Bryobacteraceae bacterium
ACTACAGACTCAGAGTCAAGGTGTTGTGTGGTTAAACTGGTTTGGGATTCCCGCACTGCCCCCGCTTTTGGCGTAGAGCCCGCTTTTGGCGTAGAGCCGTTGCGGATCCTGAATGGAGGTGGCGGGCCGCTTCCATGGCATCGAGCCAAGCCAGCCGCTTTTGGTGGACGGCGAGGGATTCGAACCCTCGACCCCCGCATTGCGAACGCGGTGCTCTCCCAGCTGAGCTAGCCGCCCACGTACCAAGCAACTTTAGTCTAACATTTCTTGGGGATCGTTGAAAAGGCAGAGTCTTATCCAATCCAACGCAGAGCGAGCCTGGCCGGAAGGATGGGCAGCATACCCCGGAGCGACCGCCAGCGTGGAACGGCGAGAGGAGGTGTCACTTCTGTAGATCGCGATGGAAGCCTTTCACGCGATATCCGGCCCGCTTGAGGCGCTTTCGGATCTCCTCGGCGATCATCACAGAGCGGTGGCGCCCGCCGGTGCAGCCGAACGAGATCGTCAGGTAGCTCTTCCCCTCGTGAACGTAATGGGGCAGGAGGTAGATCAGCAGCGTCGCGATTCGGTCGATAAACTCGATGGTCTGCGGGAAAGAGCGGATGTAGCGCGCAACGCTCGGGTGTTTTCCGGTCAGGTTTTTGAATTGAGGAATATAGTTCGGATTGGGAAGGAAGCGAACGTCGAAAACCAGGTCGCTGTCGGCAGGGATTCCGTGCCGGAAGCCAAAGCTGCCGACATAAACCATAATCTGCGTCTCTTCGCGGTCTCCCCCGAACTTCTCGGCAATCAGTTCACGCAGTTCGTGGACATTGAACTTTGAAGTGTTGATGATATGGTCGGCGAGGTTGCGGATCGGCCGGAGCTGGTCCCGCTCCGTTCTCACGCTTTTCAATACGCTGCGCTGGTTGCCGAGCGGGTGCGGGCGGCGCGTCTCGCTGAAGCGGCGGACCAGGGCTTCGTCCTCCGCTTCGAGGAACAGAAGCTGAGTCTTCGCAATTTCCCGGATCTTCTGATAAATCTCCGGGAATAGCTTCAGGCGTTCACCTTCCCGGATATCCACGACAAGCGCTGCGCGGCGGATATTCGGCGAGGAATGAGTCAGCTCCGCGAACTTGGGGATCAGGTCAATGGGCAGATTGTCGACGGAATAATAGCCGAGATCTTCGAAGCTCTTCAGAACGGTTGCCTTGCCGGAACCGCTCAATCCCGTGATGATGACCAGTTCCGGCGAGTTTTTCTCGGCCCGCTCCTCCGGCTGACTCGCCGGGTCGCCTTTCTTGCCGCGCACAACCGGCGAAGCCGGATCGTCGCCCTGGCCCGCGGACACCCCGGCTTTCTTTGCCATTTCCTATGCTTGTACGAGGTCGAAGTTGCCGTCGCGCCGACGGAGAAGCACAGAGAGGCGGTCGGTATCAGCGTCCCTGTACACCAGATAATCCCGCTTCTCCATTTCGAGAATCGCCTCTTCGATCGTCATCGGCTTGCGGCGGCTGTGATTGTTCACACGGAAGATCTGAGGCTGGGCAGGCTCCACAGGCGTCCCGGCGGCCTCCTGCTCCTCTGTCGCCGTTTCCGGGGCGGCCTTAGCCGCCTTACCCTTGGGGGCCGTCCGCTTGGTGTCCCTCCACTTGGATCTCAGCTTGACGATCTGCTTTTCCAGCTTGTCAACCGCCTGACAAATCGCGCTGAAAAGGTCCGGATCGGAACCGGTACAGACAATCGGATTGTCGTACCAGTTCGCGGTAATTTCCGCGTGGTGCAGATGTCTCTCGGATTTAATGATGACCCGGGCTTCCTTTTCACCTTTTCGGTCAAACAGCTTCCCAAGTTTGGAGAATCTCGCCTCAAGCTTCTTCTCCTGTTCGGGGAGCAGCTTGTCGGTCTTCCCTGTGTAGGTGACTTTCATTGCGCGCCTCGTTCCCGGAGGACTTGACGGATCAAACCGTCACGCTGATTTAACATCAGATGCGGACGCGGCGCTCATGGGTGGAAGGAATCTTCATGTCCTCGCGGTATTTTGCAACGGTCCGCCGGGTTACCTGAATCCCCTCGCCCTGAAGCCGTGCCGTAATCTGCTCGTCTGTCAGCGGGCGGGTTTTGTCCTCCTCATCGATCATCTTCTTCACTTTCCGTTTCAGAATCAAGAGAGGGGTAGCGCTGCCCGAAGGTCCCTGAACCGCTTCCGAGAAGAAGTAGCGGAGCTCGAACACTCCCTGCGGCGTGTGCGCGTACTTACCCGCGACCGCCCGGCTGACGGTCGAAGGATGAACGCCGATCTCCTCTGCGACTTCCTTGATCATCATCGGTTTCAGGTGATCGATGCCGGAATCCAGAAACTCGGTTTGACGCCGTACGATTGCCTGGCAAACCTTAAGGATCGTCTGCTTGCGCTGCTCAATGTTCTTCATCAACTGCAGCGCCGACGCATATCGCTCCTTCACGTAATTGCGGACTTCCTTGCTCGGCTCCTGATCACGGTCAAGCATTCGCCGGTATTGGGAGTTCAAGCGCAGTTGCGGGATGTCCTCATCGTTCAACTGGATGATGTACTCATCCCCTTCCTTGAAGATGTAAACATCCGGCTCGATGACGCGGGCATTCTCGGCTGAGTAGCGCAGCCCGGGACGCGGGTCGAGATGGCGGATGACATCGACGGCAATGTGAATATGCTCGATGGGCCTCCGCAGCACCTTCGCCAGCTCTTTCCACTGACGCGTTTCGAGCAGCCGCAGGTGGTCGGAAACGATCTGCCAGGCCACACCGCCCTCGCCGTTCCGGCTCGCGAGCTGCAGGAGCAGGCATTCGCGCAAATCGCGCGCCGCAACGCCTGCCGGTTCGAGCGACTGAACAGCCTTCAACCCCGCGTGCACGTCTTCGATCGTGTGCCCGCCCGAAGTGGCGATCTCTTCGGGAGTAGCTGTCAGGAACCCGTTCTCATCGAGATTCCCAATGATCGACAAAGCCGCATCCCGAACCGAATCCGGAAGAAGGATCAGGCTGAGCTGAGACTGAAGGTGGTCCGCAAGGGTTACAGGCGCCGACAGGAACGTCTCGAAAGATGGTTTCTCAACCGATTCCGAGGACGGGCTCTTGAAACCCGGGTCCAAATAATCGTCGAAAAAAGACCCGAAATCAATTTCGTCAAACGGGTCCGTGTTTTCCTTAATTTCGGGGATTTCCACCGCATCGCCGATTGTTTCGGCAACGTCTCCCGGAGCGTGGAAACCGGCTTCGAAATCCTGGTCGCCCGCGGATTCCAAGTCGATTTCGACCGGTTCAGCGGTCGCCTCCAGAATGGTCTGATCGGCCGGTTCCGGAACCCGTTCCGCTTCAAGCAGGGCTTGAATCTCCTCAGGCGTAAGTTCTTCTGCGCCATCCAGAGATTCTTCCAATACGGGGTTCCCGGCAATCTCCTGAGCGATCATCTCACGGAGCTCCAGACGGTTCAGTTGAAGGACTGTGACCATCTGGACAAGCCCAGGTGTCAGGATCTGCTTCTGCGCGACTTTTAACTGCAGTCTCGGCGAAAGCAAACTCATCCTAGGGCCATTCTACCAGACTGGCTTGTTTGCTTAGACCGAAAAGGCCCGATTTACAAGCTTTGCACAGATGTAAGCGCCTTCCAATCCGTTTCGTATCCCTTCCAATCCGTTTCGTATCGATTCTGTCAGCGCTACCGCGGCTCGCGCGAGGGTCAGTCCCGCCAGGATCGCGCCTGGGCGGCGCGCTCGGGCGGATTGAAGTTTTCTCCCAGGTAGATCCTGCGGACTTCCGGGTCCCGGGCCAAAGCCTCGGGACTTCCGGCGCGAAAGATGCTCCCGTTATTGATGATGTAGGCGCGGTCGGTGACAGCAAGAGTCTCACGGACATTATGATCCGTGATAAGAATTCCGATTCCCGATCGTTTTAGATCGAAAATAATTCTTTGAATCTCGAGCACCTGAATTGGATCGATTCCCGAAAATGGCTCGTCGAGCAGCAGGAAATTCGGTTCGATCACAAGCGACCGCGCGATTTCGACTCTCCGGCGCTCGCCACCCGAAAGCATGTATCCCTGGCTCTGCTGCACCTTCTCAAGCCCGAGCTGTTCCACGAGCCGCGTCATCCTCTCCCGGCGCTCGCGGGCGCTCAGCGGGAGCGTCTCGAGGATAGCCAAGAGATTCTCCTCTACGGTCAGCTTGCGAAAGACGGATGGCTCCTGCGGCAGATAGCTGATTCCCTTCCGCGCACGCTGATACATGGCAAGAGAGGTGATGTCTTCGTCGTCCAGCATGATGCAGCCGGAATCGGGACTGATGAGCCCCACGATCATGTAAAACGATGTCGTCTTCCCCGCCCCATTCGGCCCCAGGAGGCCCACAACTTCGCCTTGTTCTACAGAGACGGACACACCGCTCACCACTTTGCGGCCGCGGTAAGTCTTCGTTATCTCCGAGGTTTTCAGTACTCTCATAAGCGAGGCTATTTCTTTTTCAGCAGCGACACGGCAGGGCCGCTTCCCGTGTTATCCACAAGCAAACGGTCCTCGCGAGCGTACCAGGTAAGTATCTGCCCTTGCGTTTGTCCCTTCACGCTATCGACCAGGAGCGGGTTGCCGCCGGTCAGCACAATCTTTTCCTGCGGCACATAGTATTCGGAATGTTCGCCGGTGCCGCGCCTCGTTCTCCCGGCTGTTCTCTGCACGATCACAACATCGCCATCGGCGAAGACTTTATCAACGCGACCGCCGGCCGAATCTCCCGCCCTTTTCCCCGATTGGTCTTTTCGCGGGTCCTCTTCGCTTATCCACGCTCGAATGGCTTTCGCAGTGACTTCCAGTCCGGGCCGCACCAGCGTAGAACCGCCGCTGTAGTGCGCCAGCCTCTCCGTATCCCGGTATACCATTTGTGGGGCCTTCACAATCGTGAATACAGATGACGAATGCCCCGGCTCGCCGGGTTTCGATTGATCGGGAAACCGGCTGATAACGTTACCAACCCCAACCAGCGTTCGATTCTTCCGGTCAATCTCGATCCGGTCTGCCTGAATCCGGCTTCCCCCTTGCCACATGACGGCCTC
>JADGHK010000235.1 GCA_019686145.1 Bryobacteraceae bacterium
TCGTAGAGTTCGTTCGGACCCTCGCCGTTGTTCCGCAGGACCAGCTTGTACCGGGCGTCGCGAGCCATTTCTGTATTTCGGAAATGGCCAAAGACGGTAGTCCTCCAAGGCTGGTTCTTTGGCAGCGGGCTGTTTGTGGCAAGCGGCAGGAAACTGCGACCGCAGAGGTTTCGGTCTGGCACAGGGATATCCACGGCATCACAAAGCGTCGGCAGGACATCATAGAAGCTGACGAGTTCCGGGCGCGTCGCTTCGATCGGAATCTTCCCCGGCCAGCTCAGAATCATTGGGACCTTCACGGACTCCTCATACATGTTGATCGGGTCGGAAGCCAGGCCCTTGCTCCACAGTCCATGACGTCCCAACAGATATCCGTTGTCGCCGGTAAAGACGATCAGCGTGTTCTCCCACAGCCCTTTCGCTCGCAGCTTCGAAAGCAGCACCGGAATCTGGTCGTCGAGCGCTGTGACCGATGCGGCGCACTTCCGCAGGTTGCCCACGATATCCTTCAGCATCTCCTTTTCGCGCAGCGCGTTCGGGGCTGGCTTCTCGTAGCCGAAGCTCTCGAAGGTAGCGTTGGCGTACATGTCGTAGTATTTCTGCGGATGTCCGTCGTAGGGCGTGTGAGGATTGAGGTAACTCACGACAAGGAAAAACGGCTTGTCACTGCTCTGCTGGTCCAGGAACTCGACCGCGCGCTTTGTCATCAACTCGGTCAGGTAGCCGGTCTCCTTGACCGGCTTGCCGTTCAGATTCATCTCCGGGTCGGTGTATGAGCGGGACCCGCCGGTCATCGTGTAGGTGTAGGTGTAGCCGTGGCCGGGGTTGGAATCATTGCCCATGTGCCACTTGCCAACATAGCCGCAGTTGTAGCCCGCCTGAGCCAGGAGATCTGAAATCATCACCTCGTTCTGGAAAGACGGCGGGGGTTCCTGCTGTCCCTGAGGAGGCGACGCAATAGGACGCGGCGTGAGGAAATCATGAATGCCATGCTGCCGTGGGGTCCGGCCAGTGAACAGAGTAGCCCGGCTCGGGGAGCAGATCGGCGAGCAGACATAGGCGTTTAAGAATCGGGTCCCAAGCCGCGCCAGACCATCGATATTCGGCGTGCGAATCTCCTTATTGCCGTAGCAGCCGACCATCCAGGCCGCCAGGTCGTCCGCAAGGATCACCACGATATTGGGGCGCTGTGTCGACCGGCGCTGCGCCAACAGCGGAGCCGCCGTGGAGGATATGAGGAAACTGCGGCGTGTCACAGACATGAGCAAACCTTAACCTTCTAAGGATATCAGTGCGCAGGAAAAGCTCACAGGACGTCGGCGAAACCGCTCTTCAAATGCTTGAATACAACCGCGCCCAGCAGAAAAGCCCCGGCGGCGTACAAAGCCAGTATCGCCAGTTCTTCCAGATCCGGCACGCGGTTTGACAAGATCCGCTCCCGGTAGCCGCGGACGACATAAGCCAGCGGGTTGGCGGTAATCAGGAAACGGAGGTTTTCCGGAAACCTGGATTCGTCGATAAAAATCGGCGTCAGCCAAAACCATCCGGTCAGAAGGACGACAACGACCTGAGCGGTGTCTCTTAAATAGACCTGGAGCGCCGCGAAGATCCAGCCCACGCCGATGGCAAAGAGCCCGAGCAGAGCCGTGTAAAGCGGGAGCAGCAATACCATCGTGCTCACAGTGTGCAGAACCACAGCCACCATGGCGATCACGAGGCACAGCGCGATGAGATGACTCACAAGCGAGGACAGGAAAATCGAGACCGGGACCAGCTCAGAGGGAAAAATCGTCTTCGTAATCAGGTTGGCGTTATCAATTAACGAATTCGCCGACCGCTGGACGGTCTCCTGAAACAGCATCCACGGAAGGTACCCGCAGAAGAGAAAGAGCGTGTAATTCTGAGTCACCGCGTCGGGCGGCGGGGGCACCTTGAGACACCATTGAAAGACGAACGTCCAGCTCAGCAGGAGCACCAGAGGATGGATGAGGCTCCAGAGCCAGCCGGCCGCGGATCCGACAAAACGCTGTTCGAAGTCGCGCCGGACCATCTGGTACAGCAGGCTGTGCCGCGTTACGAGCGTCCGCAGAAAGCTGTCGCCGGCCGCCGCCATCGTAGAGTTCATCGAATCCCCCGTTCGCACCGTCGCATCACTCTGTGATCCCAAAAACCTTCAACAGGAAAGCGTATTCAAAGGCGGTCTCCTTCATGCGCTCGTAGCGTCCGGACGCGCCGAAGTGCCCCGCCCCCATATTCGTTTTTAGCAGCAGGAGCGTGTTGTCGCGCTTCAGGGTTCGCATCTTCGCCGTCCACTTGGCCGGCTCCCAATACGACACCCTGGGATCGTTGAGACCGGCGGTGACCAGAATGTGAGGATACGCGCGCTCGGTCAGGTTATCGTACGGGGAGTAAGACCGCATGTAGGCGTAATATTCGGGGTCCAGGGGGTTGCCCCACTCCTCGTACTCGCCGACGGTGAGCGGCAGCGTCGGATCGAGCATCGTGTTGATGATGTCGACGAAGGGCACCTTGGCGATGATCGCGTGAAAAAGATCGGGCCGAAAATTCAGGACGGCGCCCATCAGGAGCCCACCCGCACTCCCGCCCATCGCGGCGAGGCGCTCTGGAGAGGTGTACTGCTCACAGATCAGGTGCTCGGCGCAAGCGATGAAATCGGTAAAGGTATTCTTCTTGCGCAGCATCTTGCCATCGTCATGCCATGGCTTACCCAGTTCCGACCCGCCCCTGATGTGAGCGATGGCGTATACAAACCCACGATCGAGCAGGCTTAACCGGTCGGAGGAGAAGGAAGGATCGATGCTATGGCCGTACGCTCCGTATCCGTAGAGCAGCGTCGGGTTCCGCCCGTTCTTCACCAAACCCGCGCGGTACACGAGCGAGATCGGAACCTGAACTCCGTCTGGCGCTGTCGCATAGAGCCGTTCTGAGCGATACTGACTGGGATCGTAGCCGCCCAGTACAGGCGTCCGCTTCTTGAGCTCCATGGTCCGGGCGGTCATGTCATAGTCAAAGACCGAATCCGGAGTGACAAGCGAGCTGTAAGTGAACCGTAGCAGCCTTGTATCGAATTCGTAATTGCTCGTCGGGAAGACGGTGTAGGTCGGCTCGGGAAAGTCGACGTAGTGGCTGGACCCGTCCTGCAGCGAATCAATCCGAATGCGCCGCAGCCCCTGATGCCGTTCCACGATCGCTAAGTGGTCCCTGAACGCGTCTACGCTTTCGAGAAGCACATCCGGCCGGTGTCGGATGACCTCCTGCCAGGCATCCGGCGAGGGATTTGAAACCGGCGTGCGAACCAGGCGGAAGTTCCGTCCGGTGTCGTTGATCCGCAAATAGAACCAGTCGCTGTGATGCTCTACGTCGTACTCAATATCGTGCCTGCGCGCCAATAAAGTTTGAAACGCACCCTCCGGGTTGTCCGCCCGCAGGTACCTGATTTCGGTGGTTGTCGCGCTATCGAGGACAAGGAACAGGTAGTCTCGACTCCGGCTCTTGCCGATGTTCAGAGTGAATGCCTCGTCCGGCTCGTGGTAGACGAGCTTGTCCTCCTCGGCTGGAGTGCCGAGCCGGTGGCGAAAGACCTGGAAGGGCCGCTTTGTAGAAGGCTCGACGACGTTATAGAAGATTGTTTCGTTGTCGTTCGCCCACTCGACTGAGTAGTACGTGTTGAATATCCGGTCGGCCAGCAACTCTCCGGTGTCAAGATTTTTGATGAAAAGCGTGTATGTCTCATCGCCCACCGTGTCGATGGAATAGGCCAGCAGGCGATGGTTCGGGCTCACTTCGAAAACTCCGAGACGGAAGTACGCATGGCCATCAGCGAGGAGATTCGAATCGAGGAGCACTTCTTCCGGAGCATCGACAGAGCCCTTTTTCCGGCAGGAGATGCTGTACTCCTTTCCCTGTTCGGTCCTGGTGTAGTAGTAATAGTCTCCGATCTTCGCGGGAACCGAGGTGTCTGTCTCCTGGATGCGGCCGACAATCTCCCTGTAAAGTTTCTCGCGCAGTCCTTCTACGCTGCGCATTTGCTCTTCGGTGTAGCGATTTTCAGCCTCCAGATAGGCGATCACCTCAGGATTCTTCCTGTCCCTCAGCCAGAAATAATCGTCAATTCGCACGTCTCCGTGGAGTTCCAGGCGCTTCGGCTCCTTGCGGGCCATTGGAGGGGCGGCAGGAGTGCGCAGAGTCACATTCATAGAAACAAGAACAATCTTCAGAGATTTGTTGAGGCGGTCAGCACAAGCTCTCTCTTGATCGTAGCAAAACAGCAGCTTAACGCTTTCTAAAGGAAATCGAACTATCCGTAACGGCGTCTAAATACTCGGAGGGTCTCGCCTCGGGCAGGCGCTTGAGCGTGCTGGCGAGGGCTTTCCTGGAAACGGAAAACAAAAAGAACTGTGTTGGTTCAATGCGATGACCTCAGAGCTCACAAACGAACTGGCCCAGGCCCAGAGGCGGGTCAAAGAACTCGAGGAGGCCCTTGAACGCGAGCGGTCGAAGCACCGCAGTGATGATGGAAGCCGCCTCCGGGAAGTAACGACCGAAACGCAGGAGTTCGCGCTGATCCTGCTCGACCGTGAGGGCAAGATTCAGGGCTGGAGCCGCGGCGCCGAAAAGCTGCACGGCTACGCGGCTGCGGAGATGATCGGCCAGCCCGTGGCAGTTCTTTACACGGAGGAGGAGAGGCGGAACCACCAGCCACAGAAGGAACTGGAGCAAGCGCAAAAGGAGGGCCGCTTCGTCGGCCGCAACTGGCTTTTACGGAAGAAGGCGAAGCCATTTTGCGCCGAATCCGTCACAGTTCCAATGTTCGATGCGGCCGGGAACCTTGCCGGGTTATCCAGACTCACCTACGACGTAACCGGAAAACCCGGCGCAGAAAGCCAGCTCCGAAGCCGCGTTGCCGAGCAGACAGCCATAGCCGATCTCGCAGTACTGGCGCTCAGCGCCGGGCCAGCCGCGCAATGGATGCAGGCGGCCTGCAACCGCTTGAAGGAGACGCTCGGCGTAGATTTAGC
>JADGHK010000003.1 GCA_019686145.1 Bryobacteraceae bacterium
GCGTGAACGGCAGGCTGATTGCATCGAACGGCGGCTCGCTCTGAACCCATGCCGCGAGTTTTCTGAACTCTTTCCGCAAGGGACCGTTCTCGCCCTGCAGAACAGAAACAGTCATTTCGCCGAGGAACTGTGGTTCTCGCTTAATCTGCTTTCTTGACGCGAGACGCAACACAGCGGGCGAGTCCCACAGCTTATCCAGCAGCCACGGAGTGTGGCGGAAGAGCGCAGAATGCTGCTGGAGGTAGACGCTGATACCGCCAAAGAGAACGCGGCGCTGGCTGACATTCGGCTCGTCGGTCCATGTGGGCGTGTAAATGGGCATGAGAACAACGTCATGCCCCTGCCGCATGAGTTCCGCCGCGAGAGCGTTATCACGCAGGCATGTGCCGCAGATCATATTTGCGGCGCCAGCCGTGAAAGATAAGATGCGCATTACACCGCCGCGACGAGTTCGCTCTGGAAGGCTCGCCTCGCATACAGATGCTCGAAGAGGTTGCCTTCGTGAGGCTGGTCCCAACTGATTTTCATGGTTGGAACCGGGCCAAGATTGAGCCGTCCGACGAGCGGCGAAGCCAGCAGCCGTCCAATCAGCTTCTTATCCCCGGTGATCGCGGTCAAAACCAGCGTCGGACCGAAAATCTCGGGGACGTCGCTCTGGTTCACTTCGACGACACTGGCGAAGGGGAACAGAAACTCCCGATTGGCAAGTGGGTGATCCGGACTCTCGCAGTGAACGATTGTGGGCAACAAGTAGGTGGCGTTGTTCCACACACAAAAGCGGCTGCCTCGAATGGCGGCAGTGTAGTCTGTTGCACCGGGCTCGCGCAGATCCTGATCGATGATCGTCGAGATCCGCTCGGCGACCGCCGGATCAGCGAAAGGAGCAATCTCGGCCTCCGGGTCCTCAGCGGCGCGAGGCTTCACCTGCGCGAGCTTCGCCGCAAGGGCTTCGGCGACTTCTTTGCCACGGGCAGGAACCCATACACCTGACGCGTTGACGCAGGAACGCCCGCCATTCTCGATGATCGACGCAACAATGACATCCAGGTACTTCTCGAAGCTGTCGATGCAATCCTCGCCGATGAAGATCTTGCTGTAGCCGGGCCCATGCACTTCAATGCGCGGATCGTTCAGCCAGGCGCGGGTGGATCCGACGTCGCCAAACACCATCCCCCGCCCGCAGGATCGAAGAATTTCACTCGCTCCCGCATGATCCGACGGATAGTAGCTGAAGGCCTCCCCGGGAACACCTGCGGCAATAAAGGACTGAATAATCCTGTAGGGAGTCCAGGGCTCGGCGCTTCCGGGCTTGAGGATGAGAGGCGTCTTCATCGCGATGGCCGGCACCCACAGAGAATGTACTCCCGGAGAATTGCTCGGAAGGACCACCCCTAGCGATGCTCCGCGCGGATAATAACTGACGGCCGTTTCGCCGGCTTTGCCGTGGCCGGTGTCGAGAACGGAAAGATCAAGGTTGCGGGTAAGGCCGGCGAGCACGGTCCTCATATTCCGCAGCACGCTCTCGATCTTGCCCATATTCCGCCGCACCATCACGTGCGGCAGGCCCGTCGAAGCGGACAGCTGCTCCACGTAGTCCTGAGGAGTCTGGATCTGATCGCCGAGTGGAAGGGAGCCATGCATGAAGTGGTCGGCGGCCTTCGCGCACATCTCCAGCAGCTCGCCGGTTGACAGTAACTCCAGACGTTCCCGCGCCGACCGCTGATCCAGCATGTCGCGCCGGATCAAGCCGACGTTCGCCTGACTGACCTCGGCGAATGGCTGACGTGTGCGGAAGTCCAGAAGCGGGGCAACGTCCAGGCTCCGGTACGGACGCCCGCGGCGAAGAATGGGGATGTGAACCATGCTAGTAGACCCCCTCAACGACCTTGTTCTGAAAACCGGAGAACGGCCTTACGTTCCGCACGCCATCCCAGGGATAGGCAATGTACGGCCGCTCCCTTTCTGCCTCGTCGCGCTCGAGGAAACGCGGCATGAAGAATTCTTTGGTAAGCGTCGTCAGTCGAACGCGACCCGTTTCCCCGTACTCCACAATACGCTCGGGATGATCAGGATCGACGACTTCCAGCATCGCCCGAGGACAGGGCGGATAGTAGACGATGGCGTAGTTGTCTTCGGCAGAGAGCGGCTTGTGCACTGCCAGCCCCATCAGGGTATTGCCGTAAGTCGGAGCAAAGGCCACTCCGTCCAGCAGCTCTTCGACCGCAAACCGGCAGAACTGCGGCGTCATTTCCGTCCCGCCGCAAAAGACACCCTTGATGCCTATCTTGCGCAGCGACACCTTCTCACAAAGCGCCTCAAGGAGCTTCGGTGTCGTGAAAATGCACTGGATGCTGTCGTGCGCCCGGAGCAGTGTCAGCGCCTGATCAATGACGTGCTGCTTATAGAGCTCCATCATCCGCATCTCGCCCATCTTGATGAGCTTGATCACCCACCTTGGGTCCAGATCCACCATGAAGCAAATGCCGCCCCGGTACTGCGCCAGATGCTCCACAGCAAGCCGGAGCCGCCGCGGTCCGGTCGGTCCGATCGAGAGCCAGTCGGCTCCCTTCGGGAATCCCTCTTCCGGCAGCGTGGCGCTGAACAGCTCGTAATCGATGCGAAAGTCCTCGATCGCAATTCGGGACTTCGGCACGCCCGTGCTGCCGCCAGTTTCGAAAGTATAAATAGGCCGGTTCGCATAGGCCTTCGGGACCCAGCGCCGGACTGGCCCTCCACGGAGCCACTCGTCCTGAAAGAACCCGAATTTATCGAGGTCGTCATAGGTCCTGATCTCTTTACGGGGATCCCATCCTGCCTTCTCTGCCCATTCCAGCCAGAACGGCGTTCCGGTCTCCGGATCGAAATGCCATTGCACGACCTCTCGCGTCCAGGCATCCAGCGCTTCACGCGCAGCCGCAACTTTCGCCTGCAGTTCGGTTTCGGTGGTGGGTGTCACTTTGGTTCGGCTCCAGATCAAAGATAGTGTACTCCTCTCCGCCCGGACAGAAGGGCGGCGACATGCGCATTTACCGCCAACGGCACGTGAATTTTAACCTGTCACAAGACAAGGCGTCAGGGAACGAGGGACTGTTACGAACCTGCTCCGCTGTGAATCGTCAACGGCTCCGTAAAAATTACCAGGCGCAGCGGCAGTCTTTGAGGCAATACACGGACTGCGCGTGCCTGGCCCTCAAATTGCAACCTCTCGAAGAAGTGGTGGTAACTTTGATCGCCCTCTACAGCAATATCGGGGACGCGGGCGCAGCGGCTACCGATCTGGTGCAGCATGGCTTCGAGCGCGAAGACATCAGTGTGGTCACGGAAGGATATTTTGCTACGGCTGAGCCGGAAGAGGACGCGCAACTCCGCGAGCCCGGAGAGTCTCCTCTCGCGGCTGACTTCTGCGCGATGTTCAACACCAGAAGCACGCCGATTCCCGGGCCCGGCCCAACTTCTGTTGCCGGCCCTCTGATGGCGGCGATCACGCGAAGGGACCTGGCTGGAGGACTTCAGCAGATGGGGCTTCCGGAGCCCGAAGCGTGGCGGTTCGAGCACGCGGTCCATACCGGTGGCGCGCTGGTTACGATCCAGGTCAAAGACACCGACACGACACGCGCGGCCCTCGCCCTGGAGCATCACCATCCCGTAGACCTCGAAATGCAAACCCAAACGGATACGGAAAAGCCGGCGGCATTCCAGCCGCACGCGGTGTCGGCATCACTCGACACAGGGAAAACGTGGTGAACGGAACGGCAACGTACTCATTCGGAGAACGCCTGATTGGCGCGGCGAAGCTTGACAAGCGGGTCTATGAAGATGTCGAGCAGGACAGCAACTCTATCTATCAGGCGATTACCGTCGTCTTCTTGTCCAGCATTGCAGCGGGTGCGGCAGTATTTAGCGAATCGGGTACGGCGGGCTTTGTCGCAACGATCATCGGCGCGTTCCTTGGGTGGGTCGCATGGGCGTATCTCACCTACTTCCTGGGCACACGGGTGCTGCCGACCCCTCAGACCGAGGCGACCTTAGGCCAGCTCCTCCGGACTACTGGATTTGCCACCGCTCCGGGTATCCTCGCTGTCCTGGGCATTTGGCGGCCCGTGACAGGACTTGTCTTCTTCGTCGCTAACATCTGGTGCCTCATCGCCTTCGTGATTGCCGTGAGGCAGGCTCTCGATTACCGGAGCATCTGGCGGGCAATCGGAGTCTGCCTGATTGGATGGCTGATCTACGCAACCATCCTGACCATACTCACGTGGCCGCGGCTATGATGTAAGGCATCAGCCGCAGGCATGACCATCCTCACCATCGGGCATTCGACGCATCCGATCGAACGGTTTATCGAAATGCTTCAAGCCCACGGCGTCCGGCATCTCATCGATGTCCGGCGCTACCCGCGGTCCCGGCGGAATCCGCAGTTCAATTTGGAGTCTCTTTCGAAGACACTGCCTGCAGCAGGGATTCAATACACCCACATGCCCGGGCTCGGGGGCATGCGGAAGGCGCGCCCGGACTCAATCAATACAGCCTGGCAAAACGCAAGCTTTCGCGGATATGCGGACTACATGCAGACGGCTGAATTCGAGCGGGAACTGGCGAGGCTCGAGTCGGTTGCGAGCACGGAGACCACGGCCATCATGTGCGCCGAGAGCGTTCCGTGGCAATGCCACAGATCCCTGATCTCAGACGCTCTCACTGCGCGCGGCGGATCCGTTGAGCACATCCTCAGTGCGGCGCAGCGCTCCCCCCATCGGATGACAGAGTTCGCCAAAGTGGAGGGATCAAGAGTCATCTATCCGGCGGCGCAAGCGACTTTGTTCTAAGTCTCAGACTCCTGCCGGAGCAATGGTCTTGCGATATAGCGCCGTTCCCATGAGATCCTTCAGAGTTACCGTCATCTCACGCGAGCGTCCATCGATCTGCACTTCTCCATAGAATTGCAACCCCGCGCTTGGGGGCAGATTGGATTGGCCCTTCGGAGGCGCCTTGAAAAACTCCACACGCGGGCCAAAGGTGTTATCGAGCGCATTCGGCCCAAACGTCCCGGCATTCAGAGGCCCCGACACGAACTCCCAAAAGGGATCGAAATCGGTGAAGACTGCCTTCGCCGGATCGTAGTAGTGAGCGGCCGTGTAGTGGGTATCGGCGGTCAGCCACACAACGTTCCGGATCCGGTTCCGCTTGAGATACCGCAGCAGATCGGCAATCTCGAGTTCGCGGCCCAGCGGAACCCCATCCCCGTTCGCCGAGTTCTCAAAGCGCGGTCTTCCCTGAGCATCCTTGCCATCCCCCACGATAAGACCGATCGGCATATCCGAAGCGATCACCTTCCAGGTAGCCCGCGACTGCTTCAACGCCTGCTTCAGCCACTCAATCTGCGGCGCACCCAGATAAACCGTCTCGTCGCTCGGCTCCGTCTGGCGGTTGTACGTATTCGGGCCGCGGTAGCTTCTCATGTCGATGACAAAGAGATCCAGCAGCGGGCCGTAAGGGATGTGGCGATAGATACGCTCAGAGTGCTCGGAGCTGAAGCGCATCGGAGCGTAATCGAGAAAAGCGCGCGTTGCTCGTGCCGCCAGCCGGTGAATGCTCTTTTCGCGGTAACGATTGTCGTTTTGAAGATCCTTGCCCGGGGACCAGTTATTCAGGACCTCATGGTCGTCCCACTGCCAGATCTGCGCGACCTCCGCATTGAACCTCCGGACGTTCTCGTCCATCAGGTTGTAACGATAGTTCCCGCGGAACTCGTCGAGCGTTTCGGCCACTTTGCTCTTCTCGGGCGTCGTGAGATTGCGCCAGACGCCTCCGTCCGGCAGTTTGATTTCTGCCGGGATGGGACCGTCCGCGTAGATCGTGTCGCCGGAGTGCAGGAAGAAGTCGGGCTGGTCGCGTCGCATCGATTCGTAAATGCGCATCCCGCCCCAATCAGGGTTTATGCCGTATCCCTGCCCCGCGGTATCGCCGGACCAAAGGAATTTGATGTTGGCTCGCGATGCAGGTGCCGTCCGGAAGCGCCCCGCGACCGGCATGCTCGCAGTCCGGCCATCGCTGAGATCGAGGAACGATACGCGATAGTAGACGTCGTGTCCGGGCGGAAGACCGGTCAGATCAACACGGGCCGTAAAATCGGTGGTTTCGAGCGCGTGCGGACCAAGAACGCGAACCGCGTCCCGGAAATCTTCATGCAGGGAATACTCGACCACGAGGCGGGAGGGACGGTCCGAACGGGACCAGATGATAGCCCCATCCGATAGCGCGTCGCCGGCTTGAACGCCGAATTCGATCTTGGGACGTGCGCTTTCGCTGACAATCTGGGCCGGAGCGCGCCCGAAGAGAGCCGCTCCGGTCATCGCGAGCATGTCGCGCCGCCGCATCGGAAATCAGGCAGCGGCAAGGCCGCGAAGGTTCCAGCCGCAGATTACCGACGCCCGGAACTTGTCGCCGCCGGGCCCCGGCCAGTGCGTCTCGAGGCTCAGATAGCCGCGATATCCGTCTTTCAGGAGGGCTGCAATCTGCCCCTTCCAATCGACATGGCGCGTGCCGAGCGGACCCCAGATCGGCTTGTGGCCTTCCATATGGCAGTCCTTCGCGTGAACGTGGACAACGCGGTCCACCGGCAGCAGGCTGTAGCCATAGGGGAAAGGATTCTCGCCACCCACAAACGCGTTGGCGGGATCCCACACGAGCTTCAGGTTGGGATGCGGAACTGCCGCCAGCATCTTTGCGGACTCAGCAGCCGAGCCGATGTGGCAGGCATGCTCATTCTCCAGCCCGATAATCAAGTCATGACTGGCCGCCTTCTCCGCCAGATCCTGAAGCGCGGAGGCGATTGCGTCGAAGCAGCGCTCCGGTTCCACCGTACGCCAGTACGAAAAGACGCGGATGATCTTTGCCCCGAAGAACTCGGCCACTTCAAACGCATGGTCCGCAAGGCGAGGCTGGTCTTCGTAGGTGTGCTTTGAAGCGAAGACGTCCTGCTGGAAGCGCGTGTCGACTTCAGGGCCGTTTGGCAGCACGCACTTCAACAGGGGGGAGGCGATTGAGACTACCTTCATCCCCTTGGCATCGAGCAGGTCCTTGGCCCGGCAAAGCTCCTCCTTCGTCAGGTCCATGATGTTCTTGCCGAAGACCACGCGGAGTTCCGCCCCGCTCATGCCGATCTCGGCCATCGGCTCAAGAGCAACGGCAAGGTCGGGCGAGAATTCGTCAGTAATAGCGGCGATGGGAAGTTTAGGTTCCATAGTTGTGATTCGTGAATCCTGTTTACAGAGCGATGAGCCGGGCCGCATGTGAAACGTATAGTCTATCGCGGCGGAGCTGGCACGCGGACCAGCCGCCAGGAGAATCACCGGCGCTAGCGGGTGATGGATGCCAGCAGAGACTCGAAGGCGGCCTGATTCGCCGCAACCGTCTTCGCGGGTCCAGTGAACTTGAAGAAGACCGCGCCCTGCGGACCCTCGACAATCGCGCCCAGGAGCCGGTAGCCCGGCTTGCTGACCGGAGTCGGCGCCATCGGTCCAGCAGCGGCTTTGTAAGTGCCCGACAAGTCGATAGTCGTCACCGGAAGGCCATTGATCGTACGCTTGGCCGTCTTCTCCTTGCCCGCCGACGGCTTCCCGTCCGGCTGTTCAAACTGTCCAATCCAGCGCTGAATGTTGGCCTGAACGCCGCCGCCCTGGCCGGGACCAAAGTAGAACACGGCGACCTCGCCCGGCTCTTTGTCTCCTGCTGCGGCCGGAACGGTGTAAGTGGCCGCGCGCATCGGACGAGGGCCCTGCGATTTCCAGGAACTCGGCGGGGTCCACTTGATTCCTCCGGCGACTTCCGCCGGCAGCAGCGCCGGCAGGGCGGCGAGCACCGCCATGGCTAAGAACGTTCGCATAGCTTCAGGATAACCGGAACACGCCCTGCCGGATCCAGTCCGACACCTGTCCAATGGCGCCCGACCACGGACGGTCCCCCCGGCCGCCGGCAAGCGGCCGCAGACGTTCCTGATAGGGCTGAAGAAGGGTACCGGTTCGCAGCGGTTTCAAACACTCGATCGCGCGGGCGCCGGCCAGCAGTTCCATGGCAATCACGTCGCGCGTATTGCGCACGACATCGGACAGCTTCAGAGCCGATGTGGCGCCCATGCTCACAAAGTCTTCCTTGTTTCCGTCCGTGGGAAGCGAGCCGGGAGAGGCGGGAGTGGCGAGAACGCGGTTTTCCGCTATCAGGGAGGCTGCCGAGATTTGCAGCATCATCATGCCGGATTCCAGTCCCGGTTCATCGGCCAGGAAATCGGGGAGGTCCTCATTGAGCAGCGGGTTGACGAGGCGGTCAAGGCGGCGCTCGGAAATGCCTGCAAGCGCAGAGAGCGCAATCGCCAGAAAGTCGAGCTGAAACGCCAGAGGCTCTCCATGGAAGTTTCCGCCGGAAATGATCTCGTCGCCAAATACGAGAGGATTATCAGTCGCGGAGTTCAACTCAATCTCAAAGACCTTCCTCGCAGTACTCAGTGCATCCCGGACAGCTCCGTGGACCTGCGGGGCGCAGCGCAGCGAGTAGGCGTCCTGAACGCGGCGGCACTCCAGATGAGAGGACCGGATCTCACTACCGGCAAGGAGGCGCCGCAGGTTGTCAGCAGTGCGGACCTGGCCGGGATGCGGCCGGACCTCTTGCAGCCGCGGATCGAAGGCCCGGGGAGTGCCGCGCAAAGCATCGACAGTCATGGCGCAAGCGACGTCGGCGGCATCGGCGAGCGTTTCCGCGGAATCGAGCTCGAGGCATCCGATTGCCAGCATGAGCTGGGTACCGTTAAGCAGAGCCACGCCTTCTTTGGGTCTCAATTGAATGGGCGGCACCTGGGCTTCGCGCATCGCCTCGCCCCCAGGCAAGCGCCTCCCCCGGTACTCCGCCTCACCCTCCCCGATCAGGACGGCTGCGATGTGGGCTAGAGGGGCCAGGTCGCCGCTCGCGCCCACGCTGCCTCGCGAAGGAACGATGGGGGTGATGCCGCGGTTCAGCATGTCGCACAACGTCTGCGAGACCAGGGGACGAATGCCCGAGTTGCCCTTCGCGAAGGTGTTCGCGCGGATCAGCATCATCGCGCGGACGACTTCGCGCGACAACGGCGGTCCAACGCCTCCGCAGTGAGATCGGACAATGTTTGTCTGCAACTGGAGCAGTTGGGCGGGATCGATCCGGCGGTCAGAGAGCACTCCCACGCCGGTATTCAACGCGTACACCGGAGCGTCGCCCTCGGCGAGACGGGCCACAACGCTCGCCGATTGCCGCATTCGGTCAACCGCCGCGGCGCTAAGCCCAACTTCCTCTCCCTCGCGCGCCACTGACAAGACGTGGTGGATGCCCAGCGTCTCCCCGTCGAGGGTGACCATATACTCAGTCATAGTATGGAACGGATCCCATTCCAAGCCACCCAGGCAGCCGAGCCCTATGCCGGGATCGATCAGCTTCCTGTGGTCATCCTTCTCGACAACGTCCGCAGCATGTACAACGTCGGCTCATTCTTTCGTACAGCCGACGCCGCCGGCGTTGAGAAGCTCGTGCTTTGCGGGATCACGGCATATCCTCCCAAAAGCGGCATCACGAAGACTGCGCTCGGAGCGGAAGAGCGCGTGCCATGGGAGCACTCCTGGGACTCGTGCGAACAGGCGCGGCGGCTCCGCGAGCGTGGTTTTGAACTGGCCGCGGTCGAAACCAGCGTCCACGCAGTTGACCTTTTCGACTGGATCCCGGCGTTTCCCGTGTGCCTCGTCTTCGGTCACGAAGTCGATGGGATCCAGCCGGAGCTGCTTACGCTTTGCGACACGCATGTCCGCATTCCGATGCTCGGACACAAGCATTCGCTGAACGTCGCTACTGCGGGCGGCGTGGTGGTTTACGAACTTCTGCGGAAGTACCGCAGGATGTTGGAGAATTCCAGGATATGAAAAACCTGTGCTCGCTCCTGCTCCTGGCGCAGACGCTGGTCTTTGCGCAGTACAGAACGACAATGTTTCCGCCAGTCCGCGGAACACGGGAAATGGTGGCGGCAGCCAACAACCAGGAGGTGGAGGCGGGGTATCGCATCCTGATGCAGGGCGGCAATGCGGTCGACGCCGGTGTCGCAAGCGTTCTTGCTGCGGCAGTCACGGAGCAATCCCGATTCGGCCTGGGCGGCGAGATGCCGGTAATTATCAAGATGGCGGGCAAGCCGCCGGTGGTTATCAGCGGAGTCGGCACAGCACCGGCAAAGGCCACGCTCGAATTCTTCTCTTCCCGGCAGCCGGAACCGTGGGAAGACCCGGGCCGAATGCCTCCTATTCCGACTCACGGAATCCTTGCAGCCACAGTACCCGGCGTTTTCGACGGGTTGATCCTGGCCCTGAAAGAGCACGGGACGATGTCATTTGCAAGCGTTGCAGCCCCAGCGATCGAGTATGCCGAAGGCTTCCCCATTGCCGAGGAGTTTGCCGGTTTCCTGCAGAGCTACAAGCGAATCATCGACCTATGGCCCTCGTCGAGATCCTTCTTTTACCCTTCGGGGGAACCTCCGCGGCGCGGCGACCTCGTACGCATGCCTTCCCTCGCCAGGACACTGCGTGAACTGGTGGCTGTGGAAAGAAGGCAGCGCGGCAGCCGCGCTCGCAAGCTGGAGGCGGTTCGGAATTACTTTTACAAGGGGTCGATCGCGCGCCGGATCGCCGCCTTCTCACAGGCAAATGGAGGCCTGCTCACCTATGAGGACATGGCCGCATTTCGAGCCGAAACGGATCAGCCGGTCATCGGGTCGTTTCGCGGCTACCAGATTGTGAAGCCTGGGTTCTGGACTCAGGGCCCAGTCATGATTCAGGCACTCGCCATCCTCGAAGGGTTTGATCTGAAGGCGATGGGGCACAACAGCCCTCAATACCTGCACACAGTCGTCGAAGCCGTAAAGCTCGCGTTTGCCGATCGAGATCAACATTACGGCGATCCCAAGTTTTCCAGGATACCTGCGGAGATCCTCCTGTCCGCGGAGTATGCGCGGCAGCGCCGTAGTCTCATCGATCCAAACCGGGCTTCCATGGAGCACCGTCCGGGCCTGACCAGCTCGCCGGTTTCGTTGTCGAGCAGCAAGGCCTCGGGTACTGCACAGGACACGACCTGCGTGAACGTCGTAGACAGACAGGGTAATGTTTTTACGGCCACGCCGAGTGGAGCGTGGCTGCCGTCAGTGATTGCCGGCGATACGGGCATTCCGCTCGGCACCAGGTTGCAGAGCCTGGTCACCACACCGGGGCACCCGAATACGCTCCAGCCAGGCAAGCGGCCCAGAATCACGCTCAGCCCGACTCTCGTTCTGAAGGATGGAAAGCCTTGTCTTGCGATGTCGACACCCGGAGGGGACAACCAGGATCAGGCGCTGCTGCAAGTTCTGCTGAACATCATCGAGTTCGGAATGACTCCTCAGGAGGCGGTGGAAGCGCCACGGTTTCAGACCGAGCACTTTTACGCCTCGTTCGGAGGGCACGAGTTTACGCCGGGCAAGCTGAGTCTGGAGGGACGAATTCCGAAAGAGACAGCGGATGCCCTGGAATCGCTGGGGCATCGTGTGACCCGCCAGGGCGACTGGAGCAATTCGTCCGCCCCGACAGTCATTCAAATCCGCGACGGAGTATTGCATGGCGGGGCCGATCCTCGCCGGGCCCGCTTTATTTTTGGCAGATAGAGTACACGGCCCGGAGCTGCCGCAGGAGAACAGAGCCAAGCAGGGCCAGCGACGGCACGGCAAACATCACCAGTTGAGCCATTCCGTGCCGGGTGGTAGCAGCCGCAACCCCGGCTCTCCATTGCTGCGGCCGGAGGCGCGCGCTGATGACGAGGCCGAGGAAGGCCAGGGTCGTCACAGCCCGGATGAGGCGGAGAGCCGCGCGCGGACTCCGCCGCAAAGACACGATCCCGCTAACGGCAGCCGTGTTCACAGACAGCAGCAGACTGATCAGGCCGGCGCTCCCCACAACATACGCGGGCGGAAGCAGGACCTTTTCGGACTGCCGGGTGAGATTCAGACACAGAAGGCCAAAACACAGCAAAGCCAGACCGGCGATCCAGCCAAACAGCGCTGAAGAGAGAAGTTTGACGGGCAGAGGCGTGCTTTTAAGTTCCGGGGATCGAAAGGTTTCCGAGGCGGAAGGCGCTGCGAAACGCGAAGCCAGGACCCCGAAGATAAAGACGATTGTGGCATCGAGAAAGCGTCCCCCCGCATAGCGCGGAACAATATAGCCCAGCAGTGTGAGAATGATGACAAGAGGAACCCAGCCCCGGTTCGCCCAATTTTGCCGGAGAGCCAGCTTCCACTCAGCCTGAACCAGCGGCCAAAGATTGAACATAGTTCCTTAACAGTACCAGAGAGAGGGCTCCGAACCGCAAATTCTGTGGTTATTTCAAAGGATTTGACGGCAAGGGGAGATCCCCGGGCCGGCAAAACAGAACGAAAAAATGCCTTTCTTACATCCATTTCCGCTCTGGACCCATCTGATATACTAAGGTTACGGGTCCCGAAGGCTGGCCGTGCGGCAGGCCTAAGAAAACTGTCGCCGGTTGCAACCGGGGCTGGTGACGGGCGCGTCTCCTTGAGAGGTCCCTTATGAACAGCCGTTACAAGTTTTTTGTGGTCACATCTTCCACCTGTCTGGCGGTGATGTTGCTCATTGGCGCAGTTGTAGGTAAGGGCGCCCCTGCCAATGAGCCGTACAAACACCTTTCGGTTTACAGCGAGGTGGTTTCGCGCATTAAGAGCGATTACGTAGAAGAGCCGGACATGAAGAGTGTCACGCTCGGAGCGGTGAACGGGCTTCTCGAAGCGCTTGATCCCTACGCCAGCTATCTCAGCCCCGACCAATACAAGCAGTATCTGAAGAAGGATCAGGCCAAGGGGAGTGTCGGCCTGATGCTATCCCGCCGCTTCGGATATGTCGGTGTGGTCGATGCAATCCACGGATCTCCAGCTGATAAGGCTGGACTCGGCACCGGCGATATGCTTGAAAGCATTCGAGGCATCTCAACCCGCGATATGCCGCTCGCCTATGCCGAGCTGCTCCTGCAGGGCGAGCCGGGCACCACAGTGGAGCTCTCCGTCCTGCGTGTCCGCAAACCCGAACCGCAAAAGATCACCCTCACCCGCGCGATCGTTACCAACCCTCCTGTGACAGCGACGATGCTGGATGGCGGGATCGGCCACGTAAGGGTTTATACGCTCGAAAAGGGAAAGAGCCGCGAAATCGCTGCGGCCATCTCCAACCTGCAAAAGCAGGGCATGAAGAAGCTGGTGCTGGATGTGCGTAACGCGGCTGCTGGCGATCCGGAAGAGGGCGCGGCCCTTGCGAACCTCTTCATGGACAAAGGGCTCATCACGTATCTGCAGGGTCAGAAGGTGCCGCGGCAGAACTTTGAAGCGCAGCCGGACAAGATGGTGTACAGCGGACCGCTGGTGGTCATCACGAACAGGGGCACCGCTCGCGGCGCTGAGATCGCTGCTGCTGCCGTTCAGGACGCCAAACGAGCCGAGATCGTGGGTGAGCGTACTTACGGGGACGCTGCTCTCCGCCGCGTAGTGAACACGGACGACGGAGCTGCTGTCATCCTTTCTGTTGCCAAGTACTACTCGCCTTCCGGCAAAGCCATTCAGGATGTCGCCGTTACCCCCAATCATCCGGTTGCCGAGCAGGAAGCGCCGCTGGACATTGAGGAAAACGGCGCGACTCCGGATCCTCAGAGCGACGAGTCGAAAGCGCCCAGCGAGGACCTCCTCCTGAAAAAGGCAATCGAAGTTCTGAACGGAAAAACGGTCGAGCAAAAGGCTTCGACTGCGGCAGCTAAGCCCCTGGCAGATCCCCAGCGAGGGCTTGCACCGTTGCATATTCCTCAAAGCAAGTAGCGAAAAACCTATGCCACTGTACGAGTACAAATGCGTTTCGTGCGGAGATGTTTTCGAAGTTATTCAAAAATTTAGCGACGCACCGCTTTCCTCCCATGAAAAGTGCGGTGGAGCCGTAGAGCGTCTGCTATCAACGCCTGCCTTTCAGTTCAAGGGCAGCGGCTGGTACATCACCGATTACGCCCGCAGTGGCGGAGGGAAAGGCTCGTCGTCGTCAAGCGACAACACGGACATATCAGAAGCGAAGCTCGCAAAGCCGAAATCGGACAGCAAGGCCCATTCGAAACCCGCCAATTCCGGATCCTGATTCTGCCGCGGGCCTGTTTGTACAGGCCCGTCATTCCAGCCTTCCCCTGGCTCTCCCATCCAGGATTCCCTTCCATTGATTCGCAGCACTGACCGCAACGACCCGCAGAACGGACGGGGTCCGTGGCAGGCAGCAACTCCTCAGAGGTACATTAAAGAAGCAAGGAGTTTGAAAAAGTAAAGATGCCATCCACCCGTCGTCATTTCCTGCAGACTACCGGCGCTGCCGGGCTTGCTTTGTCCCCAGCAATGGCGCAGCAGGCGAAAATCTCCGCCAACGACCACATTCAGATCGCCACGATTGGCATGGGAGGAATGGGCACGGCGGACACGAATTCGTCTCTGGCTGTTCCCGGTGTGAAGTTAGTCGCGGTTTGCGACGTCTACGAGGGCCGGCTCATACGCGCCAAGGAAGTCGCCGGCAAAGACCTTTTTACGACGCGCAACTACAAGGAGATTCTGGACCGGAAGGATGTCGACGCCGTCATCATCGGCACGCCCGATCATCTGCACGCGCAGATCGCAATCGACGCGATGAACGCGGGCAAGGACGTCTACTGTGAAAAGCCGATGATCCAGAAGGTTGAGCAGGGACATGCTGTCGTCGCGACGCAGAAGAAGACAGGACGGATTCTGCAGGTTGGCAGTCAGCGGGTGAGTTCCATCGAGTACGAGAAGGCGCGCCAGCTGATCCAGGCGGGCGCGATCGGGGAGCTGAATCTGGTGGAGGCATGGTGGGATCGAAACTCCGCGATCGGCGCGTGGCAGTACTCCATCCCTCCGGACGCGTCTCCCGAGAACATCGACTGGGAGCGCTTCCTTGGCCCCGCCCCCAAACGGCCCTTCGAGCCGATCCGCCTCTTCCGCTGGCGGAACTATCAGGACTACGGAACGGGCGTCGCAGGCGACCTGTTCGTGCACCTGTTCTCCGGCATGCACTACATTGTCGGCGCAACTGGTCCGACGCGCATCTTCGCCACCGGCGGCTTACGGTTCTGGAAAGACGGGCGCGACGTTCCCGATGTCATGCTCGGTCTTTACGACTATCCGAAGACGGACAAACATCCAGCCTTCACGCTCGCGCTGCGCGTGAACTTCGTGAGCGGCGCCGGCGAGACTTCGGGCTTGCGCTTCGTGGGCAGCGAAGGCGTACTCACCATCGGCCGGGGCGTCACTCTTAGCAAACACCCCCGAGAGAAGGAACCGGGATATACGATCTCTACGTTCCCAGCCGCCGTCCAAAAGGAATTCCTCAAGCAATACCACGCAAAGTATCCGCCGCGGCCCAACACGCCAGACTCGATGGACGGAGAAACCGAAGAGCGGTACCAGGCGCCGCGCGGCTACAGCGACCACCGTCACCACCACCAGAACTTCATCGAGGCAGTGCGAACTCGAAAGCCGGTGATCGAAGACGCTCTGTTTGGCTTCCGCGCGGCCGGTCCGGCGGTTCTTTCCAACGTGAGCTACTTTGAACAGAGGCCCGTCCTCTGGGATCCGGTTAACCTCAAGGTGAAGGGTTAAACTGAGGAACATGCAAATGGCGAGCGCGAACGACAGGATTCAGATTGCGACGATTGGTGTCGGGGGCATGGGCATGGGCGATACACGGTATGCCCTCAATGTCCCCGGCGTTCAGCTCATCGGCGTCTGCGATGTTTACGACGGACGCCTGGAGCGGTCCAGGGAGATCTGGGGTAAGGACATCTTCACAACCCGGGACTATCGCGAGGTGCTTGCCCGCAAAGACGTGGATGCGGTAATCATCGCAACGCCCGATCACTGGCACGCCCGCCTGACGACGGAAGCGCTCGCCGCCGGCAAGCACGTCTACTGCGAAAAGCCGATGGTGCAGAAGGTTTCCGAGGGACACGGCGTCATCGAAGCCCATAAGAAGTCCGGGCGAATCCTGCAGATCGGCAGCCAGTACGTCTCCTCGCACGTCTTTCAGAAGGCCAAGGACCTGCTGGCCGCGGGCGCGATCGGCGAACTGAACATGGTGGAAGCATGGCTGGATCGCAACTCTGCCATCGGCGCCTGGCAATATTCGATTCCTCCGGACGCATCTCCTCAGACTGTCGATTGGGACCGGTTTCTGGGCCACGCGCCCAAGCGTCCGTTTGAGCCAATCCGCATGTTCCGCTGGCGCAACTACCAGGACTACGGTACTGGAGTGGCCGGCGACCTGTTCGTCCACCTGCTCAGCGGCCTGCATTTGGTGACAGGTTCCCTCGGTCCCAGGCGAGTCTACGCGACCGGCGGCATTCGCTTCTGGAAAGACGGGCGCGATGTGCCCGACGTCATGCTCGCCCTGCTTGATTACCCGAAGACGCAGCACCATCCGGAATTCACGCTGGCGCTGCGTGTGAACTTCGCGAGCGGCGGGACACAGGAATCGTTCGGCTTCCGCTTCGTGGGCAGCGAAGGTGTGATGACTACCTCCATGTCCACGCTCTCGCTTTCGAAGGTACCGCGGGAAAGCGAGCCGGGCTTCACAATCGATACGTTTCCCAAGAGGGTGCAGGAGGAGTTTCTCAAGCAGTACAGAGCAAAGTATCCTCTGCAAGCTCCCAACGCCGACGCAATGCGCGCCACGGAAGACGTGCGCTACACTGCCCGGACCAGCGCTCATCAGGAACATCACCGCGTGTTCTATGAGGCGATCCGGACCGGGCGCCAAAGTCTCGAAGACGCGGTATTCGGCTTGCGCGCAGCCGGCCCCGCACTGCTGGCCAACACCAGCGTGTACGAGAATCGGATCTGCCGCTGGGATCCGGAGAAAATGGCCGAGGCCTAGCCGGGCCAGCTCCGGACCACCTTCGCGGTGGTGATTACCTGGCCGACATGCCGCTGGGTATGTTCAGCAATATGAACCAGCAGGCCAATGACTGTGGTCGGAAGCTGTTTCCTTCCTACGCCGCGCGGCTCCGTGAGGGTTGCCACATCAAGGGCTCGAACGGTCTGCGCGGCCCGCTCGAGCAGACACGCCATCTCTTCCAGAAGCTGATCCCGGTCAGCCCCCGGCTCGCCCTCCGCGGCTAACGCTTTGAGCTGGGCCTCGTCCAGTTGCCGCCCCTGGAGATAAGTCATGAGCCGGTCAACGCTGCGGCCGATGTGGCGGATGTGGAACCCCACCGGCGCAGCATTTCCCGGCCGGGCCCAAAGCTGATCCTTGGTCAATCCCTCCGTCGCGCGAGCAACGTCCTCGCGAGCCTGCTCCAAGGAGAACAGGACGGGCGCGAGCAGCGGATGTACATCCGGAATCGGGCCGCGAAGCCAGGGTTCCACCTCTGCCATCTTCAGCTCTGCTGCTGTCCGAGGACAGCGTTCAGCGAACCCTGCCGGTAACCCTGAACATCCAGAGTCACATAGTGAAAGCCGAGGGGCTTGAAGATATTCGAGAACGCGTCCATCATCTCCATCGTGAGCGCCCGAGGCAGTTCCTCACGCGCAATCTCCAGCCGGACCAGATCGCCATGGTAGCGAACGCGGAATTGCCGGAATCCCAAATTTCGAACCGATTCCTCGCCTGCCTCAACGGTCTTGATTCGTTCCGGCGTCACCGGCGTCCCATACGGGATCCGCGAGCTCAGGCAGGCAGAAGCCGGACGGTCCCACGTTGCAAGCCCGGCCATCCTCGATAACTCTCGAATCTCGGCCTTGGTGAGCCCTGCCTCGACCAGGGGCGCTTTTACCTTGTGAATCCTGGCTGCGTTCTGTCCCGGCCGGTAATCCCCGAGGTCATCGACGTTAACCCCGTAAATGATGTGGTCAAACTGCCGGGCCTTACCGACCTCCTCCATGCAGCGGAACAATTCATCCTTGCAATGGAAGCATCGGTCGGGATTGTTGGCAACGTAATTGGGATTCTCGAACTCGCGCGTCTGGATGTATTCGTGACGGAGTCCCCAGGTACGGGCAAACTCTTCGGCGTCGCGCTTGTGGGAGGCGGGGAGGGAGGCGGAATCGGCCGTGATGGCGATGGCGTTCTCGCCCAGAACGCGCGCCGCGGCCCATGCCAGGTAGGCAGAGTCCGTGCCGCCGGAGTAGGCGACCAGAACACGGCCGAGCCCTTCCAGAATCGAGAACAGCTTTTGCTCCTTCTGCTTCAGCACCTGGGGATCGAGCTTTACTCCACCCAACTGGACGAGGGTTGCCATGCCCCTATTATATGAGGCCGGCCGATCAGCGGTTCTCTCCGCTTCCGCTCAACGGAGGCGCTGCAAACGAAAAAGGGGACCGGAACCCGGCCCCCTTTGCTGACAGCCTCAGTGAGTCCTACTGCAGAGGCAGCTTCTCCTGGTTGCCTCCGTTCTTGTCCCCGTTCTCCGAGGATTCGGGAACGACGCTGGCGGCGGCAACGCGATCGTTCTCGTCCATGTTCACGAGCCGGACGCCCTGAGTCGAGCGGCCCGCCTGGCGAACATCTGCGGCCTCGATGCGGATGATCTTGCCGTTCTGGGTGATGATCATCACATCCGAGTCCTCCTTCACCGCCAGCACTGCCATCACATTGCCGACCTTCTTGTTGGTCTTCATGTTGATGACGCCCTTGCCGCCCCGGCCGGTCAGCCGGTATTCGGATAGCGGTGTGCGCTTGCCGTAGCCGAAGTCGGAGATCGAGAGAATCAGGCTGGTGTCGTCTTCACAGACTTCCATACCAACCAGGTAGTCCCCCTCTGCCAGGGTCATGCCGCGGACACCGCGTGCCGGGCGTCCCATTGGGCGGATCTCTTCTTCTGAGAAGCGAATCGCCTGGCCTGCGTGAGAGGCGAGGAAGATCTGACTGCGGCCGTCGCTCAGCATGGCTCCCAGCAATTCGTCGCCTTCGTCGAGCGTGATTGCGATAATCCCGCGCGACATCGGGTTGTCGAACTCGGTGAGCCCGCTCTTCTTGATGACGCCTCGCCGGGTCGCCATCACGATGTAGCGGTCCGGCACGAACTCGCGCACCGGCAGGAAGGCTTGCACGGTTTCATCCGGCTGCAGGTTGATGAGGCTCGAAATATTCTTTCCTTTGCTTGCCGTGCCCGCATCCGGGATCTCATAGATCTTCAGCCAGTAGACGCGGCCCTTGTTCGTGAAGATCAGAAGATAGGAATGGGTGTTGGCGATGATGAGATGCTCGACGACGTCCTCGGCGCGCGTGGACATGCCAATGCGCCCCTTCCCGCCGCGGTTCTGACGCTGGTACGTATCGACCGGTGTCCGCTTCAGGTATCCTCCGCGGGTCACTGTGACTGCAACGTCCTCCTGCGGGATCAGGTCCTCGAGATGAATCTCCCCCGTGTCGTCAACGATCGTGGTGCGCCGCTCGTCGCCGAACTCCTTCTGGACTTCCTTGAGCTCTTTGACAATCACCTTCCGAAGGACCGTTTCCGATCCGAGGATTTCCAGATATTCCGCAATCAGCCGCTGGATCTCAGCCAGCTCGTCCAGAATCTTCTGCTGCTCCATGCCGGTCAGGCGCTGGAGCTGCAGTTCGATGATGGCTTGTGCTTGCCGTTCGGTGAAGTCAAAGCGGGAGACTCCCGGGCCCGGCGCCCACTTCGCCACAACCTCAGTCAGACGAGGATTCTCGGGGAACTGCATCTGGCCCATCAACGCTTCGCGCGCTTCTCGCGGGTTGCGGGCGGCGCGGATCGTTTCGATCACCGCATCAAGATTCTGCAGCGCCTTTTGGAACCCAAGCAGGATGTGTTCGCGATCCCGCGCCTTGCGGAGCAGATACTCCGTTCTGCGGCGGACGACCTCGACGCGATGCTCGATAAAGCGCTTGATGCAGTCGATCATGCCCAGTTCGCGGGGCTGCCCCCCGACGATCGAGAGCATGATGACGCCGAAGTTCACCTGCATCTGCGTTTGCTTATACAGGTTGTTCAGAACGACTTCGGCCTGCTCACCGCGCTTCAGCTCGAAAACGATGCGCATTCCTTCGCGATCGCTCTCGTCGCGGATCTCGGAAATTCCTTCGATCTTCTTCTCGTTCACCAGGCTTGCCGCCTGCTCAATCAGACGCGCCTTGTTTACCTGGTATGGGATCTCGGTGACGACAATCGCCTCACGGTCTTTGCCGATCTTTTCGATAGAGGCTCGCGCGCGAATCTTCAGCGATCCGCGTCCCTTCGTGAAGTAATCGATGATCCCCTGGCGGCCAAGAATGAAGCCGCCGGTCGGAAAGTCCGGCCCCGGAACCAGCTCGAGCAGCTTTGCCAGCGGCAGGTCGGGGTTTTCCACCAGGGCGATGGCCGCGTTCATGATCTCCGTCAGGTTATGCGGAGGAATGTTAGTCGCCATGCCCACGGCGATACCCGCAGATCCGTTGATCAGAAGGTTCGGAACACGTGTCGGCAGGACCTCCGGCTCCTGCTCGCTATCGTCGTAGTTGGGGCGGAAATCGACCGTTTCCTTGTCGATGTCCTCGAGCAGCGTGGAGGCGATCCGCGCCAGCCGTGCTTCCGTGTACCGCATCGCGGCAGGCGGATCGCCGTCGATCGAGCCGAAGTTACCCTGCCCGTCAACGAGCGGATACCGCATCGAAAACGGCTGTCCCATACGGACAAGGGCGTCATAGACGGACGCGTCGCCATGCGGATGGTACTTTCCAAGCACTTCACCGACGATCTTGGCGCACTTGCGAGTAGGCCGGTTGTAGGTGAGGCCCATCTCGTGCATGCCGTAAAGGATCCGGCGGTGCACCGGCTTCAGTCCGTCCCTGATATCAGGAAGCGCGCGGCCAACGATTACGCTCATCGCGTAGTCGAGATACGACCGCCGCATCTCCTCTTCGATGTTGATAGGAATCAGATTGCGGTCTCCGTCTCCGCCGTCACCCGACAAAGGGATCTGGCCGCCACCCGGAGGCACTGGTGGCACCGGTGGATTTTGAGGGACTTGGGGGTTCTCGGGATTGGCCAAATAGTACTCCTTTACGCTAGCGGCTTCCGTTCCACACGCCGCTCACCGCAGATTCTATGCACCCTCGCAGTATAGCACAAAATATTGACAAAGAACAACTTAGCGAATCAGCAGCCTGGAGAATGAGCCAGTTGAAAGCGCCAGGACGGGGCAGGAAACGGAGAAGCGGCAAGACCAGTCGCCGGAGCGCTGAGGATCAGCCGCGCAACCAATGAAAGCCTTCCAGCCCTGGAGGGCTTCCGGCCCTCGAAAGCCTTCCGGCCGTTCCTCGTTCGCATGCAGTTATGGTAACTCTTGCATCTTTGCATCCCGCAGACTGAAGGGCCATTGACTTCCCGGTTTTCGTGAATACAATGTGGGTATCTTTTTGTTATGCAGACCGGGTGTACGCACAGCCGAACCGAGATGATCGCTCGCAGGGATGGGGTCGACTACGTTCGTTGCCTGTCCTGCGGACAAGTCTTCGAAGCCGAAGATCTGGAACCAGTCGCGGTCTACGACGACGACGAATCTGGCAGTTAACATTCAGGAAACAATCCCGCCGATGGACACGCCTCTGCTGGCAGCGGGGTAGTGTGTCATCGGGCACCTTCCCTTGCAATCGCCTTACTTGATTTGGTAGAAGGACTAGGTATCAGTCCGGTGCGATTGGGGGGCCGGACGTAGAGTTTCGGTATGAAGAAGTCTTCTCAGCAACGCGACGCCGATAGTGTTTCCGGAGGAAGTCGGGGGACGGTAGCAGCACCACAAGCGGGATCCGGGGAGAAGGAGCAGGCGGGAAAGGCGCAGGTGGAGTTCTTCGAAGAAGCCACCAGGCTCTTTCATTCCGGTGACTTTCACGCAGCTCGTGAAAAATTCCAACTGGCAACCGAGGGTCCGAACCGCGAGATGGCCCATGCGGCAAGCCTTCATGTCCGCATGTGCGAGCAGCGGCTTTCGCGCGTGCTTCCGGAACTGAACACGCCGGACGACCACTATAACTACGGGATTGCGCTCATGAACCGGCGTGAGCTCGCCGAAGCAGAAAAGCACCTTCGGATCGCCTTGGAGGCCCTTCCTGACGCAGATCATGTTCACTATGCGCTAGCCTTGTGCTATGCGCTCCAAGGCGACTTGCAGAGCTCGTATGACCATCTCAAGAGGGCGATCGAAATTGAGCCGCGCAACCGGTCTCTTGCGCGCAGCGACACGGACTTTCAGGAACACTGCAAGCAGTCCCCTCTTCGCGAGCTGGTTTACCCGGAGAAGGCCGCTTCTTGATTCCCGCGTTTCCGCGGTCGTGCTGAATGAAATCTAAGCCCGGCAGCAGCGGTGTCGTGCGGGCTCCGACCTCCGCGCCCCGGATCGTGGCGATCGGAGGCGGAACCGGTCTTTCCACCCTGCTCAAGGGGCTCAAGCGATTTGCTCAGGACTACCGCCCCGGCGAGGATCTTCGCCGGCCGTTGATCGATCTGACAGCCATCGTGACAGTCACCGACGACGGGGGCAGTTCCGGAAGACTTCGGCGTGAATTTGAAGTCCTGCCGCCCGGCGACATTCGTAACTGCATGGTGGCGCTTTCCGAAGACGAAGCGCTGCTTTCGCGATTGTTTCAGTATCGCTTCACCAATGGCCGGGGCCTGAAGGGGCACAGCTTTGGCAATCTGTTCCTCACGGCGCTCACGCACCTCACCGGCGATTTCGCCCGCGCCGTCAGGTTCTCCTCGGAGGTGCTCGCGATCGCCGGGCGGATCTATCCTTCGACAACAAACTCGCGAGTAGCGCTTGAGGCGGAACTTGAGGACGGATCGATCGTCCTGGGAGAGAGCAATATCAGCCGCTCCCGTGCCGCGATCAAGCGGATCCGCCTCGTGCCGCGGCGATGCCCGCCGCTTCGCGAAACCCTCGAAGCCATCGCGCAGGCGGATCTGATTACGCTTGGTCCCGGATCGCTGTTCACAAGCGTGATCCCGAATCTGCTGGTCTCCGGCATCTCCCGCGCCATTCGGGAATCTCCGGCGGTGAAGGCTTACTTCTGTAACATGATGTGGCAGCCCGGAGAAACAACAAATTTCCGCGCGTCCGATCACGTCGATGCAATCCACCGCCACGCGCGCTGCAAACTGATCGACTACGCCGTGCTGAACTGCACTCCCATCGCCTTGCCGCTCCGCAGGAAATACGCCGCGGCGCACGCGCAGCCGGTCGAAAACGACATCGACCGCCTGAAGCGAATGGGGCTTCGTGTCATTACCGCGGACCTGCTCGCCGACGGGAGCAAAGTGCGACACGATCCGGACCGTACCGCACGCGTGGCCCTGGACCTCGCGGCGGAAGGCAGACGGAGACGCCTTCGTTCCATCTGAGAGCCCGTCAGGCCGCGCCGCTAGAATGAAGGTATGGAAGAAGGCCCCGTAACCGTCGTCATCCTGGCCGCCGGGCTCGGAACAAGAATGAAGTCGAAGAAGGCGAAGGT
>JADGHK010000236.1 GCA_019686145.1 Bryobacteraceae bacterium
AGAGGCATCACCGTCGAAATGGTCTCTCTGCTGGCCGTCAGGTCGGGCTCGTCTACGAGGTCCATATCGGATGAATGGGCTAAATCCAGGAGAGTTTTGGGAGCAAAGAGGCTCAGTCCAGGCAAATGGAGATCGCTTGCGCCGTTAATGATGCATTCAGTCGTGATTGCGGCGATCCCCCCGGGTTTGAGAACCCGCCGCATTTCGGCGAGGCCTTTCTGAACCCCCTCTATACCCCCGAAGTGCTCGATTGAACTTAAGCAAAGGACTCCATCAAACGTGTTCTCCTCAAATCGGAGGTCGAGCGCGTTCATGTATTCGACGACAAGCCTGTTCCGGTTATAAGGGCAGCGCGCATAGGCATCCGGGTTTGTCAGCATCGTAATGTTCGATTCCTGGTCCTTGAAACCGCCCGTTCCGTAAATATCTGTGACGAACACCCATCGGACGCGATTGGTGAGGTCAAAGGCAGGCTCCTCGTGCCCACCGGCGACGGAGAGCACAAAAGCTTGTTCATGGGTGGCTCCAAGCCGGTCAAGCCCGTTGAGGACGTGCGCGTACTCCCAGTGTTTTCGGTGCTGCTTGCCCTGAGGGTAGTCAGGATAAACCTTAAGAAAATAAGGAAGAACCCGGCGCATCGTTGTCGCGAGCGCCTGGTCGCACCAGTCCTCCAGATTGCATACCTTGTTGTATTTCATAGGATGAATGAGGCCGCTTATTAAGAATCTGTATAATTGTAGCCGCTACCCGAATGGATTCCCCGAAAGTTCCCGTTTTTCTCCTGATCTTTGCCTTGGTGTTCGGCGCTCTTTGTGTGAACTTCAGCTGGGTTCACGACCACCACGACAGCGACTCCCTTCTTCTTGCCTTTATCAGTCGAGAAGTCTATACCCCGTACTACTGGGGTGACAACCGCTACGGAATGCCCTTACCATGGTTGGCCTCCTGGATTAGCGACTACCGCTACAACCTGCTGTTCCAGACGCAAATCATGATCCTGGCAGCGTTCGCCAACGCCGTCATTTTTCAAGGGTGGTTTCTTCACCGCCGTGCCGGTTTGGCCGCACACAACCTTTCTGTTGCTGCCCTTTCGCTGATTGGCTGCATCCTGGTCCTGCGGCCTACAAATCAAACGGCCCGCGTACTGGCGCTCGCCCATCCATACCTCATCTCTCTCCTGCCGCTTCTGGTTGGAGTCGTCTTGCTTTTTCGGACTCGAAGAGGTCCGCTTTTTCTTCGCGGTGCGGTCGCAGGCATCTGCTTTGCTCTGTCCTTCTGGATCAACCTGTCCCACCTTCCGCTGGCACTCGGACTTGTAGTGCTTCTGCCCGTCCTCGACCGTGCTTACCGGCGCAGTCTGACCCTGCGGCTGCTTGGCTGCTCCCTGGTCCTTGCTGCGGGCGCAGGGGTTTTCTGGCATGCAAGCCGCTATCCACGCTTGGCCGAAGTCAAAATCGCCTCGGTCGCGACAATCCCCAATACCGTTTATCATCTGACTTCAAATACGTTCCAATGGTTTCTTCATCCCGCTGGGATGTCAGTTTTGGCCGTGCTACTGCTCCTGGCTGTGGCGGTTCAGCATCGTCGCGGGACCCTGATTCTCCACTATCGCGCGGCGGATGCCGCCGTGTTCCTGGCTCTCGCAGTCACATTCGCACTGGCAATGGCTGCACTGGACTGGGTTGCTAATAACGACTACGCGGCACGGTACTGGACGACGTCGATGATCCTTGTCCTCTTTGTGATGACCGGCTGGCTGGCATCTGCGCTGCTTCGCTGGCTAGAGGGAGCAACAGGTTCTCCGTTTCTGGCGTCGACGAGCTGCGCCCTTCTCCTCCTTGCCGTGGTTGTGAATGCATTCGGGGCCTCTTCGCCCGCGGCTGCTCTTGCGCGTATCGACCGTATCACAAGCGCCCGGGTGCAGTCGATTCGATCGCTCGGATGTACACACCTTGTAGGGAACTACTGGGACACCTGGACCGCCGTGTTTCATCAAAGGAGCCACGGCTACCTGCCGATGCTCTGGGCCATAACGTCAAGGGCGGAGGTGGCTGAGCCGCTGTGGGCGAGCTTTCCGCCGGAAGATCGTCGCTACTGCCAGGTGTGCGGAGATCCTATGACCGAGTATTTCCGGATTCACTTCCACCTTCCGCCCCTGCGCCCAAGCAGTCAGAACGGAACCATCTGCCGGCTTGAGCCGGTGCCCGCTAACTCGTCAGGCGCTCAAGCGAATTGAGGGCCGCTGTCTTCATCAATCGCTCCGCACCGGGGTGATGGATGATTCGAGTGAGGCATTCCCGGGCGCCTTGGACATCCCTCTCCCGCTGGCATAATTCCGCAAGTACGAGGTCTGCCTTCAAGTCGAAGTCTGAATCCGACCGTCCGGCCCATTGGCGGAACCATTCCAGATGCCGCTTGGCCTCGCTGAGCTGGTTGGTCCGATAAAGGCAGATGCCATACTTCAACTCGACGTCGGCACGCTGCTCGGGCGTGAGCTCAGAGGCGCCTCGGAGACTGGCGAAATGATGAAAGGCGGTGTCGTAGGACTCGGCGAGGTACAGGAGATTCGCCAGATGCCAGCGAGCTTGAACCTGAGCCGCGGTGAAGGTGTGCGGGGAATCGAGGGCCTTTTGATACTCCTGGCAGCTGTCATCATAGTAGCCGAGGCATTCCAGCACGAAGCCCAACCGGAAATGCAGATTGGTTAAGACTTCGCCCGGCACATCCTGCATTGCCGCGAGGCGGGAATACAGTTCTTTCGCCAGCTCGAGTTGACCGTGCTGCTCGAAATGAAACGCGGCATTCATCCAGATTCCCGCTGTCCCCGCTTCAATCTTTGCGCCAGCCCCAGGCAGAAGAGCAGGCAGGTCTTCTGGAATCTCCGCCTCACGGTTCAGTTTAATCAGGCAGATGGCGCGCAGGAGCTGCAGTTGAGCTGCCGACAGATCGGCCGGAATCTCCTCGGCGAGAAGACTATCGAGTCTCTGGACCGCTTCTTGAAAGCGTTCGGTATGAAGCAGGAGGCAGGCCAGGTGATACTTTGCCAGTTGACGAACTAAGGGGAAAGCGTGCTGCGCCGCCACTTCCTCATAGGTGGCGATGGCCCCTTCCAAATCGCCGCCGATTTGCTGCAGAATCCCGCATCGATACGCCGCATTTGCGCGAAGGTCCTCGGCCACCCCCTCGCTCGATCGGGCGGCAGCGTACAGTTCGCGCGCTTCGCTGTGAAAACCCTGTTGCTCTAACGCGAAGGCCGTCCTGACAAGCAGGGGCCCGAGCCATGCCGCTGTTTCTCCACTGCAAGGAAGGAGCTGAAGGCAAGTGCGGTATGCTTTTCTCTTCTCGTCGGGATCATTGCTTGCGAGCAAATGTGAAATTTTGCTTTCGTAGTGATCGCGGGAATCAGTCATCGGCTCCAAAGTAATCACCAGCCAACGAACAAGAACGTAACACGCACCTCGCAGAAAAACAGCAACTAGTATAAGCCCTTATTGTATAATCGAAAATCTGCCACGTGCGGGCTTTCGGCGGTTTTACACAGTTCAAATCGAAGGGGTTCAAATGAAGGGCAGAAGAGCGCTAATCACGGGCATCACGGGGCAAGACGGCTCCTACCTGGCGGAACTTCTGTTGTCGAAAGGGTACGAGGTTCACGGTCTGGTCCGCCGTGTGGCGCTTCAAGACCCTGGGCACCGTCTGGAGCGCATTGCGCATATCCAGGATAAGCTGCAGTTGCACAGCGCCTCGCTTGAGAGTTTTCCGAGCATCTATCAGGCGTTCCAGAAGGTGCAGCCGGATGAGTGCTACCATCTGGCAGCGCAAAGCTTTGTGAGCTACTCCTTCGAGGACGAGTTTTCCACAATCAACACCAATATCAACGGCACCCACTACGTCCTGGCTGCCTTAAAGGCCGTCTGCCCGAAGTGCCGGTTCTACTTTGCGGGATCCAGTGAAATGTTTGGCAAGGTTGCCGAAGTCCCGCAATCGGAGACGACACGCTTCCATCCCCGATCCGCCTATGGCATCAGCAAAGTGGCCGGCTTTGACCTCACGCGCAATTATCGGGAAGCGTACGGCATACACGCTTCTGCGGGAATACTGTTCAACCACGAGTCTCCCCGCCGAGGCTTTGAGTTTGTTACCCGAAAGATCACCTTCGGCGTCGCTTCGATTCTGGCCGGGAAGGCAAAGGAGCTGCGGCTCGGAAACCTGGAAGCCAAGAGAGACTGGGGCCACGCGCGAGATTATGTGGAAGCGATGTGGTTAATGCTCCAGCAGGATGAACCGGACGATTACGTTGTCGCCACAGGAGAAACTCATTCTGTGCATGAGTTTGCGGACATGGCCTTCGATTTAGCCGGTCTGAAGGCGGACGACTATATCGTGATCGATCCACAGTTATACCGTCCAGCCGAAGTTCAATTGCTGATCGGTAATCCTGCCAAAGCCAAGGCTGTACTCAACTGGAGCTCTCGCACCAGTTTTACCGAGCTGGTGTACGAGATGCTCGAGTCGGACTGCCGGGCACTCGGTGTTGATCTTTCACAGCGCCGTCGAAAGGCCGCCGTTTCGGTCTAGACCCTATGTCGCATCAATTCAAACAGATCCTCGACTATCGGGAGTTCATCATTCAATACACCCTGCAGCAGTTGAGGACTCGATACCGCGGTTCCATTCTCGGATTTCTCTGGACCCTCCTCAATCCTTTGTTAGTGTCGCTTGCGCTGACCATCGTGTTCTCCTTCTTAAACCGGCAGGATATGAAGTCTTTTGGCGTTTACTTCTTTGCCGGGTATATTCCCTGGACCTTTTTCGCGACTGCTACCAGCGCCTCGACGATGTCCATCGTAGGAAATGCCCACTATGTAAATCGCGTTTTCATACCAAAGGGCGCCTTCCCGATAGTGACGCTTCTCGTGAATCTGCTGGATTTTGTGGCCGGCCTCGCCGTTGTTTTCCTGCTGATGCTGGCCTTTGGGGCGAAGTTCAGCGC
>JADGHK010000237.1 GCA_019686145.1 Bryobacteraceae bacterium
TCTGGACGGAGGCCGCATCTCGATTGCCGCTCTCTCTGTCGGCCTTGCACAAGGCGCCTACGATGCCGCCCTGCGGTATTCCAAACAACGGAAGCAGTTCGGCCGGCCGATTTCCGAGTTCCAGGCAATCCAGCATAAGCTGGCCGATATGGCGACCTCCATTGAGGCAGCGCGGCTGCTCACATATCGCGCTGCATGGATGAAGGACCGGGACCAGCGCGTTACGAAGGAAGCGTCGATGGCGAAGCTTTTTGCCTCCGAAATGGCGGTGCGAGTCGCCGACGAAGCTTTGCAGATTCACGGCGGCTATGGCTTTATCAAGGACTATCCCGTTGAGAAGTTCTATCGCGACGTCAAGCTCTGCACCATCGGCGAGGGAACGAGCGAGATTCAACGTCTGGTAATCGCGCGCCAGTTGCTGAAGAGTTGATGGAGAACTGGGCGCAGCGGATCCGGTCGGGCGACCTCCGAGCCTTGGCCCGTGCGGCGACAGCCGTCGAAGATCGAACGCCGGCCTCGCAAGAACTGCTTCGCGAACTGTTTCCTTATACTGGCCGTGCGTTAAACATTGGGATTACGGGAGCGCCCGGGGCGGGAAAGAGCACTCTCGTCAGTCAGCTTGCACGTACCCTGCGCCTTGAAGACTTGCAGGTCGGCATCATTGCCGTCGACCCCTCCAGCCCTTATTCCGGCGGAGCCATTCTGGGCGATCGGATTCGGATGCAGGTGCATTACTCCGATCCGGGTGTCTTCATCCGGTCGATGGCAACGCGCGGTTCGCTCGGCGGCGTCGCCGCAGCCACGAGCGACCTTGCACTGCTGCTCGATGCGGCGGGGCGGGACGTGATCCTCATTGAGACCGTTGGGGTTGGTCAGGACGAGGTGGAAATTGCTCGTCTGGCTGACGTCACTGTTGTGGTCCTGGTGCCGGGGATGGGCGATGATGTCCAGGCGATCAAGGCCGGGATCATGGAGATCGCGGACGTCTTCGTGATCAACAAGGCGGACCACCCGGGCGCCGAGCGCTTGGAGCGGGAGGTCAAGGCGGCCCTGGAGCTGGCGCGCCGGCCCGACGAATGGACTCCGCCGATTGTTCGGACTGTCGCAAGCGAAGGGCAGGGAGTGACGGAGGCGCTGTCGGAAATCCGCAGGTTCTACAATACCGTTCCGCGATCCCGGAGGACAATTGAGAATTGGGCGCTGCGGCTGCGGGAAATGATGAAGGATCGCTTGCTGGAGCGTTTTTCATTCGAGGAGTTTCGGGCGGCTGCCCGCGATGTGGCTGCGCGCCGCCGCGACCCTTATTCTGTGATTGACGAGCTGCTTGGCGAGCGTACGCGGAACTGAGAGCATGGATTCATTCTGGATAGGAGATAGCATTGAAGGCAGAGATCGGAATCATCGGCGGTAGCGGGCTGTACTCGATGCCCGGTTTTGAAGCGCAGGAGGAGGTTGCTCTCGACACTCCCTGGGGCGCCCCGTCTGACCCCTACGTTGTCGGCAAGCTCGGCGGCCGGAATGTCGCCTTCCTGGCCCGTCACGGGCGGGGACACCGGATCATGCCGTCCGAGTTGAACTTCAGAGCCAATATTTACGGCTTCAAGAGCCTGGGAGTGGAACGGATCATCTCGCTGAGCGCGGTCGGCTCACTCAAAGAGGAGCACCGCCCGCTCGACTTCGTCATTCCCGATCAGTTTTTCGATCGCACGCGCGGCCGTGTCTCGACCTTCTTCGGAGAGGGCCTGGTCGCTCATATCAGCTTCGCCCACCCCATCTGTCCGGAGCTGGCCAAAGTCGTTTATGAAGCCTGCCAGGCCGCGGGCGTCAACGCAAAGCAAGGGGGGATTTACCTGTGCATGGAAGGACCCGCCTTTTCGACGGTCGCCGAATCCAACATCTATCGAAGCTGGGGCATGGATGTGATCGGGATGACCAATTTGCAGGAAGCGAAGCTGGCCCGTGAAGCGGAGATCTGCTACGTCACCGTCGCGATGGTAACCGACTACGATTGCTGGCACCCCGAGCACGAGGCGGTGACGGTCGATGAAATCATCTCGAACCTGTCAAAGAACGCGGAAAACGCCTGTAAGGTGGTCGCTGCCACCGTCGAGCGCTTGCCAGCGGAGCGCAAGTGCAAGTGCGGATCAGCTCTGGCTCACGCTCTGATTACAGACAAGAAGGCCGTCCCCGATGCGACACGGAAGAAGCTGGAGCTCATCGTTGGAAAGTATTTCACCGAGTGAACTCGCAATTGAGCTCCTGAATTACTGCCTGCGCGGGGGCGCCTGGCCTGCGGATCTGCTGGAAACCTTGGTTCGCTGCGCGTCGCACCCCGACGAGGAGCGAGCCAAGGAGGGAACCCACGCGCTCTTCCGCATTCTGGTAGAACGGCTCAACGATCTGTTCGAACCAGCGCTTTGCGACACCTACGCCGCGCTCTTCAGCAGTGTCGTCGAGTTCATTCATCCGGAGTTTCTCGCCTCGGATCTGATGGCCCGCTACCGGCGGGTGCGAATGCCACGGCGCTTCCTGGGGGATGCGGAGCGGGTCAAAGATGTTTTCGTGCTGTCGCGCGTGACGCTCGGCGCGGACGTTGCCATTACCAGCGTCATGCTCGACGCCGCAAAGCAGCGCTTCCCCAAGGCCCGCATTCATTTCGTCGGGACGCGGAAGAACTGGGAAATCTTCGCCGGGGATCCGCGTTTGGTTCACACGCCGGTTTCCTACGGGCGAACCGCCACTTTGCGCGAGCGCCTCTCCATCTGGCCGGAGCTGCGCCGGTGCCTGGACCGGCCGGACAGCATCGTGATCGATCCGGATTCCCGCTTGACCCAGCTTGGAATTCTGCCCGTCTGCTCCGAAGACAATTACTTCTTCTTCGAAAGCCGCGGCTACGGTGAATATGGTCCGGAGCCGCTGCCGCTGCTTGCCCGCCGCTGGGTGAGGGAAACCTTTGGCGTGGAGGAGGCCCGGCCCTACATCGCTCCTGCCGACGAGGGCGAATCCCTGCAAAGTCCCGTCGTAACCGTCAGTTTTGGCGTCGGCGAGAATCCTGCAAAGCGAATCCGCGATCCCTTTGAAACCGAGTTGCTGCGGAAGCTCCTGGAGCGCGATGCCGTCATTGTCATCGACAAAGGCGCCGGGGGCGAAGAGCAGGAGCGCGCGGAGCGCGCGATCGCGGGCGCTGCGCCGAAGGAAGGCCGTGTCATCGCCCTGCGAGGCCCGTTCGCTTCTTTTGCCGCACGGATTGCACGCAGCCAGCTATACGTCGGCTATGATTCAGCCGGACAACACGTCGCCGCCGCTTGCGGCGTGCCCTTGGTGACGGTCTTCGCGGGCTACGCCAGCGCTCGGACCCTCGCTCGCTGGCATCCGCACGGTCCGGGGCCCATTGCAGTCGTGCCTGTGCATGATCCGGACCCTGAACTCGTGCTTGCCGAAACCATGCGGGCGCTCGACAGCGTAGCGGCTGTTGCTCGGAATAAGGCCAGTTGAGGACCGCCGGAAGTTGCGAGAGGCGATAGGATAGTTCCTTATGCTTCGAGTACTCGTTTGTGCCGTGCTGTCCGTAGCGTTGGCCTCGGCGGAGCTGACACCCAAGGAAGCTGCCGAAGGCTGGGTGATGCTGTTTGACGGGGAGACGCTGTTCGGCTGGATTCCGGAGGGCGGCGCGAAATGGCGCGTGGATCGCGGGGTGATCACGCCTCAGCCGGGTGAGTCCGGATGGCTCCGCCACAATGCCGCTTTTGCGGACTTCATCCTCCACCTCGAATTTCGCATCCCTGAAGCCTCGACGAATAGCGGAGTGTTCCTGCGATCAGCCAAGGAGGGGGCGCCCGAGACCACAGGCTACGAGCTCCAGATCTGGGATCAGCGCCCGACGTATAAGACCGGCAGCCTGGTAAACCACCTAGAGGCGAAGCGTGTCACGCTGACGCCGCGGAAGTGGCATACCTATGAAGTGCAGGCCGTCGGAGACCGTTTCCTTGTGAAGCTGGATGGAAAGACGGTGCTCGACGGGCGCGACAGGAAGAGCAAGGTCGGGCATATCGGTCTTCAGTACAACAAGGACAATCCTTGCGAGTTCCGGAATATCAAGCTGAAGCCCCTCGGGCTGCAGCCGATCTTCAACGGCAAGGACCTGACCGGGTGGCGCGAAGTAAAGACGGAGCGCGCAAAGGAGCCGCCTGTCTGGTCGGTGAAAGCGGGAGCAATCAACGTCGTCAAAGGACCCGGGCAGTTGGAGACGGAGAAGATCTGGGACAATTTCGTCTTACAACTTGACGTTCGGACCAACACGGACAACCCGAAGCTGAATCCGAACAGCGGCGTCTTCTTTCGAGGCCAGCCCGGACAGTTCTGGTCGGGGTACGAATCGCAGATTCGAAATCAATACAGCGATGGCGACCGGACCAGGCCGGTCGACTATGGAACGGGCGGTATTTATCGCTATCAGCCGGCGCGCCGCGTTGTTGCCGACGACAATCAGTTCTTTACCAAGACGATTGTTGTGCGCGGGCGGCAGATTTCAGTCTGCGTGAACGGCTATCCGGTGAGCAGCTGGGAGGACCCGAACCCTGAGGGTGAGGACGTCCGGAAGAAGCAGGCTGTCTTGAAGCCGGGTGTGATCAGTCTTCAAGCGCACGACCCAACGACAAATCTGGACTTCAAAAACATTCGCATCGCGCCGCTTCCCTAGGGAGCGGCGCTCAGCTCCAGCTGACAGACGTCTCCCTCTCCACTTTTGCCCTGTCGAACTCAATGCCGAAGCCAGGCCTCTCGGGCAGAGCGATTTTCCCGTTCGTGACAGTCGGCTGGTGCTTCTCAAAGTAGTAATACGAGGCCATCTTGAGAATCAGATACTCGACGAGCGGGCAGGTCATGGGAGACTGGCTCGCGACGACGTGCAGAGCCGCATGAACGCTGTGGCCGTGCGGAACCACCTGCGCATCGAACAGCGAGGATAGAGTGCAGATCTTCACCAGCTCGCTC
>JADGHK010000238.1 GCA_019686145.1 Bryobacteraceae bacterium
CTCTAGTAAAGTCAGGACATTGCCGGTGTAGCTCAGTCGGTTAGAGCGACGGTCTCATAATCCGTAGGTCGCAGGTTCGAATCCTGCCGCCGGCACCATCCCGCCAGGCAGTCACTACCTCGTCACAATCAGGTTGTAGATCCGGTCCAGGTCGTCCTGGGAGTAGTATTCGATCTCGATGCGACCGCGTTGCGGGGTTTTCTCGACGATGCGGACGCGCGTCCCGAGAGCGCTCTCCATCTCCTGAATGGCAGCCTTGACGTTGGGATCGGGAGGCTTTGGGGCTTCGGGCTCCGGTTTCGGCTGCAGGAGGCGCTGCACGAGCTTCTCGACCTGCCGGACGGAGAGGCCTTCGTCGACGGCCTTTTGTGCGATGTCGATCTGGAGTTCGGGTGTCGGCAGGCCGAGTACGGCGCGGGCGTGGCCCATAGAGAGGCGATGCTCGGCGAGGAGGAGTTGCACGGGTTCGGGGAGGCGCAGGAGGCGGAGGGTGTTCGTGATCGTGGTCCGGTCCTTGCCAGTGCGCTTCCCAAGTTCTTCGTGGCTGAGGCCGAGCTGCCGGATGAGGCGGTCGAAGGCCTGGGCAACCTCGATGGGATTCAAGTCCTCGCGCTGGATGTTTTCAATGAGCGTGATTTCAAGAAGCCGGTCGTCGGCAATATCCTGAACGACAACGGGAACCTCGGTCAGCCCAGCGATTTTGGCGGCGCGCCAGCGGCGTTCTCCTGCGACGAGCTGGTAGTGGTCGCCCTTGCGGAGAACGACGAGGGGCTGAATGATGCCGTTCGCCTGGATCGACTGCGCGAGTTCCTGGAGCTTCTCAGGCTGGAACGTGTTGCGCGGCTGGAGCGGATTGGGTTGGATGGCGTCGACAGGAACGCGCAAGACGGCATCTTTGGTCCCGGCGGGAGAAGCCGGAGCGTCGGCGGGCCGGGCCGCTGCGCCGGAACGGGTCGGCAGCAGGGCGGAGAGACCCTTACCTAACGCTTTGCGAGGATTTTCGGACGGCTTGCTCATTCGCTAGGATCTCCTTTGCGAGCTTGATATAAGATTCCGCTCCACGGGAGCGGACGTCGTAGTAAAGAATGGGCTTTCCGTGGCTGGGCGCCTCCGCCAGGCGGACGCTGCGAGGGATGACGGTCTTGAAGACGTCATCGCCGAAAAACTCTTTGAGGTCGTCGGCGACCTGGCGGGTGAGGTTCGTCCGGTCGTCGTACATCGTCAGGAGGATTCCTTCGATGGCGAGAGAATGGTGAAAGGAATCCCGGATGCGATCGACCGTATCCATGAGCTGCGAAATGCCCTCCAGCGCAAAAAACTCGCACTGAATGGGGATCAGGATCGAGTCCGCGGCAACGAGCGCATTGAGAGTAAGGAGGTCGAGCGCCGGCGGGCAGTCGAGCAGAATGTAGTGGTAGCGCTTGCGGACGGAGTTGAGGCGCTGGCGCAGGCGGGACTCGCGGTTTTCAAGAGCAACGAGCTCGACGTTCGCGGCGACGAGGTTCTTGTCGGCGGGGACGATGTCGAGACCGTCGAACTCGGTAGAGCGAATCACGTCCTCAAGAGGGCGGTCTCCGACGAGCGCATCGTATAAGGTGAGCTGTTCCGGGTCCTTTCGGATGCCGAGGCCGGTGGTCGAGTTCCCCTGAGGGTCGGAATCGACGAGAAGGACGCGGAGGTCGTTGGCGGCGAGGGAGGCGGAAAGATTGATAGCCGTAGTTGTCTTACCGACGCCGCCTTTCTGGTTAGCAATTGCGATGGTTTTACCCAAGGGTCGTTACTCCGGCGAGAAGTTCTCATCCTAACATGGGTCGTGGTGGGGGTTGGAATGTTTCACGTGGAACGTCGAGTGAACCGAATTGCGCTCCCAGAGGGCGCATGTTTCACGTGAAACAGTGCCGTCAGGCATGCTGATGGCGCTGGAGACTGAGGTAAATATCGAGAACGGCGATCGCTGCGGGCGTCACACCGGGAATCCTCCCCGCCTGGCCGAGCGTCTCCGGGCGTACCCGCTCCAGCTTATCCCGAATCTCTCGCGATAATCCCGGGATCGATTTGTAGTCGAAGGTTGGGGGAATCTGCCTTCGCTCCGCTTCCTTCAGGCGCTCGATCTGCCGCTCCTGCTGCGAAATGTAACCGGCGTACTTCGCTTCCGTCTCGATTGTGGTCAGCAGGCCACGGACCGGCTCCTCGCCGAGCGCCGACACCAGGAAGCCGCGCAACATCTCAATCTTCGCCTCCGGCCGGCGGAGCCAGACGCGAAGCGTCGGGCGGTCGTCGGCGGACATTCCAAGACCCGGGAAGTGCACCGGATCGATCCGCTGTTCATCGAGAATCCGAAGCAAACGCTCCTTCTGCTGTCTCTTCTTTGTGAGCAAGGCCCAGCGCTCTTCGGAAACGAGCCCCACGCGGCGCCCGTGCTCTGTCAGGCGCTCATCCGCATTGTCGATCCTCAGGTGCAGCCGGAACTCGGCGCGTGACGTGAACATCCTGTACGGTTCGTCGGCGCCCTTCGTGACCAGATCGTCGATCAGAATGCCCGTGTAGCCTTCCGTGCGACTGAGAACCAGCGGATCCTTCCGGCCAAGGCGGCAGGCGGCGTTGATTCCCGCAATCAGTCCCTGGCAAGCTGCTTCCTCGTAGCCCGACGTCCCGTTGATCTGCCCGGCGAGGAAAAGTCCGCGAATCGACTTCACTTCCAGCGTATGGTGCAGTTCCCTCGGATCGATCGCGTCGTACTCGATCGCGTAGCCGGGCCGGATCATCTCCGCCTTCTCCAGACCGGGGATCGAGGCGACCATCGCCTCCTGGACGTCGATCGGCATGCTCGTCGACATGCCGTTGACGTAGACCTCATTCGTATCCAGCCCCTCGGGCTCCAGGAAGATCTGATGGCGGTCCTTGTCCGGGAACTTTACGAACTTATCCTCGATGGAGGGACAGTAGCGCGGGCCGACGCCGACGATCTGGCCGCTATACAGCGGCGACCGCGAGAGGCTCTGCTGTATGATCCGCCTGGTCTCCTCCGTTGTGTACCCGACGTGGCAGGCGATCTGCGGGCGGTCGATCCGGGGAGTGAGAAACGAGAATGGCGTGGGTTCGGGATCGCCATACTGCGGCTCGAAGCAGGACCAATCGATCGTCCGGCCGTCCAGGCGGGGAGGCGTCCCTGTTTTCAGGCGCGTCCAGCTCAGCCCAAGAGTCCGGAGCTGGTTTCCCAGCAGTTGCGACGGAGCCTCGCCATTGCGCCCGCAACTGTACTTCGACTCCCCGACATGCGCCAGCCCGTTGAGAAACGTCCCGGTCGTGACGATGACCGCGCCGCTCGAAAGGGTCCGCCCGTCCCTCAGCACGACGCCGGTAACGCGTCTCTCCTCCTTACCCTCGATCACCAGCTCCGCGACCTCGGCCTGGAGAATCCGAAGGTTGGGCTCCTGTTCCAGTACCTCGCGCATGCGGACGCGGTACCTCTTCTTATCGCACTGCGCCCGCGGCGACCAAACGGCGGGACCCCGGCTCGTGTTGAGCAGGCGGAACTGAATTCCTACCGCGTCCGTCACTTCTCCCATCACGCCGCCAAGCGCGTCGATTTCGCGGACCAGGTGGCCCTTGGCGATGCCGCCGATCGCCGGATTGCACGACATCTGGGCGATCAGGTCGGCGTTCATCGTGATCATCGCGGTGCGCAGCCCCATCCGCGCGCACGCACGGGCCGCCTCGCAGCCCGCATGGCCTGCGCCGACAACAATGACGTCGTAGCGAGCTTGTCGAGTTGGTAGTTGCATCACGTCCCGCGCTATAGTCGTACTTCTGACCATTTTATCGAGAGGGAGAAACCGCTTGAGAGCATTAGTGATTGGGAGCGGGGGCAGGGAGCATGCCATCGCCTGGAGACTGGCGCAAGGGAAATCGGTCTCCCGTCTCTATGCGGCGCCGGGCAATCCTGGCATCGCGCGTGTCGCGGAATGCCTCCCGTGCTCGGGCGACCCTGAGGAGCTTGTGAAGCTGGCTGAATCGGTAGACGCCGAGCTGACCATCGTCGGTCCCGAAGCTCCCTTGGTAGCTGGTGTCGTGGACGCCTTCCGCGCCGCCGGTCGCCGGATCGTTGGTCCCACGCAGGCTGCTGCCCGGCTCGAGGGCAGCAAGATCATGGCGAAGAACTTCATGCGTGAGGCCGGAATCCCGACAGCCCGCTATCGGACGGCCATCAGCCTGGAGGAAGCGGTTGCCGCACTGGCGGAATTCGATTACCCGGTGGTCCTTAAGGCCGACGGCCTCGCCGCTGGCAAGGGGGTCGTGATCTGTGAGGATCGAACCCGGGCGGAAACGGTTCTTCGCGGGATGTTTTCCGGCGAACTGGTTGGCAAAGCCGGTTCTCGTGTGGTGATTGAGGAGTTTCTCCAGGGGGAAGAGGTCAGCTTTATTGTCCTGACCGACGGCGAAAATGTTGTTCCTCTCCAGCCGACCCAGGATCACAAGGCTGCCTACGACGGCGACCAGGGTCCCAATACGGGCGGAATGGGTGCCTACTGCGATAGCGCGATCTTAACCGGGGAGCAAACCGAACGTATACTCTCGAATGTAATCTATCCTACACTTGAAGGAATGAAGAGGCGGGGGACGCCTTTCACCGGGTTCCTGTATGCGGGCCTCATGATGACCGCGGCTGGACCAAAGGTGCTTGAGTTCAACGTACGCCTGGGTGACCCGGAGACCCAGGTTCTGATGCACCGCCTCACCTCGGACTTCGGCGAGCTCCTCGCTGCAGCCGCTGCCGGCTCGCTTGCTGGCGCGGAAGCAGCCTGGCATGCCGAACCGAGCGTCTGCGTCGTCATGGCGGCGCACGGATATCCGGGAAAGGTGCGGACCGGTGACCTCATTGAGGGCATTGACGAGGCCGAGGCGACCGGAGCGGTTGTGTTTCAAGCCGGTACGCGTGTCGGACCGAAGGGGCTCGAGACCGCGGGCGGC
>JADGHK010000239.1 GCA_019686145.1 Bryobacteraceae bacterium
TAGGAGACCAGGACGACTCCGTTCAGTACGGCAATGCCCCAGAGAGCGATGAAGCCGACCGAGGCAGGCACTGACAGGTATTCGCCCGTGATATAGAGGCCGACGACGCCGCCGATTGAGGCGAACGGCAGCACCGTGATGATGAGCGTCGCAAAGCGCAGCGAGTTAAACAACAGGAACAGGAGGAAGAAGATCGCGCCGATCGTGATCGGAACAATGATCTTCAGGTGGCGCAGCGCGCGCTCCATATTCTGGAACTGGCCGCCCCACTCGATGTAGTATCCCGGCGGCAGCGGGACCTGCTGGGCGACTTTCCGCTGAAGTTCAGCGACGAATCCGCCGAGGTCGCGGTTCTGGACGTTGACGCCGACGACGATGCGCCTCTTGGCCCAATCGCGGTTGATCTGGGCCGGGCCCTCCACGACTTCGATGCGCGCCAGATTCTCCAGCAGCACCTTACCGTCGCGAGGCGTGTTAACGACCGTTCTCCGAATCTCGCGGACGCTGTTTCGCAAATGTTCGGGGAAGCGGACGATCGCCTGGAATCGCCGCTCGCCTTCGTAGATCTCTGTGGCCGCTTTGCCACCAATCGCCGTTTCGATGATGTCGTGCACGTCCGAGGCGTTCAGTCCGTAGCGTGCGATCGCCTGCCGGTCAATCGTAATGTTCAGGTACTGCTGCCCTCCGACACGGTCAACCCGCGTGTCGCGCATTCCCCGGATCGTGCCGGCGACGGCAGCCACCTGGTTCGCCTTCTCGATGAGAACATTGAGATCATCGCCGAAGATCTTCACCGCGACGTCGGCCCGGACGCCAGTCACCATTTCGTCAACGCGATCGGAGATCGGCTGGGCCATGACGAGGTTGACGCCGGGTATCACGGAAAGACGCTTCCGAATCTCGTCCGCGATATCATCCTGAGTCAAACCCTTGCGCTCGCTAAGGGGAGCCAGAGTGGCAATCACATCCGCCTCGTTCGTTCCGGCCGGATCCGCCGGGGACTCGCCGCGCCCCAGGCGCGATACAACCTTCGTGACGCCAGGGACCTCGCTGACAATCCGCAGCAGTTCCATTTCCATGCTGATGGACTCGTCAAGCGAGATATTGGGAGCCCGATCGATGTTCGGCGATATGGATCCCTCTTTCATCTCAGGAATGAACGAGGTACCGAGATATGGAACCAGACACAGGGAGCCGATAAACATCGCCAGGGTCGTCAAGATGGTGATCTTCGAATGATTGAGCGCGAAATGCAGGATCCTGAGATACGGCCGTTTCAGCAGCCGTACCAGAAGCGTGTCGTGCTCCGAGCCCCCCTTGAGCATGTAGAACGAAAGCACGGGAGAGAGAGTCAGTGAGAGCACGAGCGAAATGCCGAGGGCGATGGCGATCGTGTAGGCCAATGGCGAAAACATCTTGCCCTCCATCCCCTCGAGCGTCATGAGCGGAAGGAAAACCAGGATGATGACGCTGATGCCGAAAATGACCGGCGTCCCGACTTCCAGGACGGCGTCGATCACTACCTTCAAGCGGCTTTGTCCCCGGTTATGGCTCAGCTTGGCAAAGACGTTCTCCACTACAACGACCGACCCGTCGATCATTAATCCGATCGCGATCGCCAGGCCCCCCAGTGACATCAGGTTTGCCGACAGCTTGTAGTGGTTCATGACCATGAAGGTCAACAGAGGCGTAAGAATCAGCGTGGCAATCACGATGAGGCTGGACCGTATATCGCCCAGGAACAGGAACAGGATCACCACAACCAGAACGATGCCTTCCATCAGCACTCTACTGACAGTGTTCAGGGCAGCATCCACGAGCTCCGAGCGATCATAGAACGGGACAATTTCCAGTCCGTTCGGCAGCAGTCCTTTGTCGTTGATCTCCTGGACTCTTTGCTTGATCCTGGTGACGATCTCCTTGGCATTCCCGCCGGCGATCATCATGACGACGCCGCCCACCGCCTCGGTATAGCCGCCCTTGAGCAATGCGCCGTAGCGCACGGCCTCTCCGATGCGTACGTCAGCGACATGGCCAATGTAGACCGGAGTTCCAGCCACTTCCTTGAGGATGATGGACCGGATGTCATCCAGGCTTTGTATGAGGCCGACGCCGCGGATCAGGTATTGTTCTGCATGCTGGGGGAGGATGCCGCCCCCGGAATTCGCATTGTTGCGCGCCAGAGCCTGATAAACGTCCTGCAAGGTGACGCCGTAAGATCGCAGACGGTGCGGGTCCACAAGGACCTGGTACTGCCGCACATGCCCGCCTACCGAATTGATCTCCGCCACGCCTGGAATCGAACGGAGGAGCGGGCGTACGACCCAGTCCTGAATCGTCCGGCGCTCCATCAATTCCTCGTTGGTCAGAGGCCGCTTCCCGTCGTCGGGCCGCTCCAGGGTGTACTGATACACCTCGCCCAAAGCGGAGGAAACAGGACCAAGGACAGGGACAATGCCTTCCGGGAACCTGTCGCGGGCCTCGATGAGGCGCTCCATCACGAGCTGCCGCGCAAAGTAGACGTCCGTGTCGTCCGTGAAGACAAGCGTAACCAGGGAGAGGCCGGGCTTGTTCAAGGAACGCATTTCCGTCAAGCCGGGAAGGCCGGTCATTGCAATCTCAACTGGAACGGTGACGAAACGCTCGACCTCCTCGGGAGACCGGCCCGGGGCCTCGGTTGCAACCTGCACCTGGACCGTTGTGACGTCCGGAAAAGCGTCGACTGACAGCTTTTGGGTGGCGTCAATGCCGAAGGCGAGCAGGATGCACGCAGTTACGACGACGACCAGCCGTTGCTTGAGGGCGGTTTCGAGAATGCTTTTCAACATTCGTCACTTCCCCCGCAACGCCATTTGCTTACGCTCATTGTTCAGGTGGAAGGCGCCGTCGAGTACGATCTTTTCACCCGGGCGAACTCCGTCTTCGAGACGGCGCATGCCATCGATTTCGTCTCCCAGGCGCACTTTTCGCATCGCGAAACGAAGCGGCCCGGTCTGGACGAAGAGGTAGTCCTCGTTGTTTTCGCGGACAACGGCGGTGGAGGGAATCAGTCTCTTCTTCTCCGCACTCTCCTGCAGTGTCATGGTGGCCAGCATCGCAGGCTTATACTTACGGTCCGGGTTTGGCAGATTCATGCGGGCACGAACCGTCCTGGTCTCCGGATTGACAATGGCGCTGACGAAGGAGAGTCTGCCTGAAATTTCATGACCTGGAAGGGCAGCGATTTCAGCCTTGACTTCCTTGCCGACCGCCAGGTTGCCCGCCGTCTGCTCCGGAACATCGGCCACAAGCCACACATGGGAGAGATCGGCCAGCACAGCCACAATCTCGGCAGCCTGAACGACCTGGCCAATGGTCACCCTGCGCTCGAGGACTGTCCCGGTGATGGTGGCGTAGACAGGGACAACCGAGTTAACCGTCTTCTTCTCTTTCAGCAAGGCAATCGCCTCGTCGGTCATGCCGAGCACCTTCAACTGCTCGCTGGCCGACGCCAGTTCCGCCGTTGCCTGTTCGAGTTCCGCCTGCCGCCGCTGGAGCTCCGCCGCTCCAATTACGTCGGCGTCGAGCAATTGCTTAGCCCTGGCGACGGCTCTGGCGGCAAGCTGCTGCTGGGATAAAGCCCGAAGAAAAGTGGACTGGGTATTCGACAGTTCCACGCTGCGAACGACGGCGATCAAATCGCCGCGTTTCACCGTCTGCCCCTCGATCACTTCGAGTTCTGTGATACGGCCCGAAACTGGCGCGCTGATTCTAGCGATGCGTGTTTCGTCCGCTTCCACGCGTCCAGTCACTCGCATGCTGTCAGCCACCTGGGCCCAGTGAAACTGTCCGATCTTCAGCTTCTTGTACAGCTCAGGCGAAATCTCCACCTCGCCCGAATCAGAACGTTGAGCCGCTACTTCCTCTGTTTCTTCCACTTGCGGTTCATGTCCGCAGCTCCCCAGAAAAATGATCGGGAGCGCCGCAAGAGCGATGCGCAGCGGGAGTGAGATCTTGATCGTCATGGTCTAGTCCTGGAATCGATGGCTCGCAGTTGCTCCAGTTCAATCAGCGCTGCCTGCCGGTCAAACCGCGCATTGAGGTAGTCGATACGGACGTTTCGCAGAACGCGCTGTGCATCCAATACTTCAATGATTCCGCGCTCGCCAAATCGGAAGGCCGCTTCCGCCGCCCGAAGAGCGGCGGCAGCCTCCTCCAGAACGCCATCCTCATAGGCAGCCACCTGCTGATTCGCTACTTCATACTGACGGTAAGCCCGCTCCAGTTCGGAACTGATTTGCAACTGTCGATACTCGGCGATTGCCTCGGCCCGCCGGAGGTTTGCAACCGCCTCGTTGATCGGGCCCTCACGGCGATTCCAGACGGGCAGCGGGACGGAAACACCCAGTCGAAAGAAGCCCAGGTCCGGCTGCTGTTCAAACTCGCCGCGCAGGACGGGTTGAGGAAGCCGGAGCGCCTTTTCGTGATCCAGAAGAGCATTTGCCCGCTGGATCTCCGTCTTGGCCTGTGCGACAGCCGGGTGCCTGGACAGCACTTCCCGACGAAGTTCGTCTAACGGAGGGAGGATTTGGGGAGGATCCAGATCTCCCTGTGGATCAAGGTTGTCCTGGAAGGGGGCATTCATGGCAGCGCGCAGAGCGGCGATTGCTGTCACCAGCCGAAGCTCCGCGCTCCTTGCGGCAGTTCGAGCGGTCGCCAGTTCGGCATCCGCGCGGATCAGCTCCAGCTTGGCTGCCTCCCCCACATTCACCTGGAGCTGAATGCGCCGGCGCAGATCCTCGATCAACCGCAGGTTCTCTATCGCAAGCCCAACCTCCCCCTTGCGCCGCAGCGCTTCATAGAAGGCTTGCTTGACGGCTCCCCGCACGGCCAGACGCGCCTCATCCATCGCGTATTCGCTGCTGGTCCGGCCTAATTGAGCCGCCTGAATTCGGGGCCGCCGCACTTTCGGAAGATCGATCGGCTG
>JADGHK010000240.1 GCA_019686145.1 Bryobacteraceae bacterium
AAGATGATGTGCGCGCTTATCCCATAGTCGGAAGGGGCCAGGTGGATGTCATCGGAAGAAATGTGGAAGGAATTACACTTGGGGGATTGGGCTTACTAGACCTGCTGAAATCGGAATACGGCAACATGTCTTCGAATAATCCGACAATGGGCAGGCAATAAGTGTTAAACATGAGATACAATTCGTAAGCGGTCCGGACTCGATTCATGGATCAGGAGAACTCGAAAAAGGTGGACGAAGCGGTAAAGGTGCTCCCGCTGTCGCTGTCTCGATATCGATTCCGCTTTCGAGCAGAACGGGCGCTGCCGGAATACGGCTACCGGGGCTCTCAGTGGCGGGGAATTCTGGGCCATTCCTTGAAGAAGCTCGTTTGCATTACGCACCATCGAAACTGCGGACAGTGCATGCTTTACCGCTCCTGCGTATACCCCTATGTGTTCGAGACGCCGCCTTCGGAGAACAGCGAGATGATGCGGAAGTATCCAGCGGCTCCGCATCCTTACGTCCTGGAGGTGAACCTTCGCAGCGCTGCGGGCGTTGACCAGGAGCTTGGTTTGACTCTCTTTGGTGCTGCGAACCGGTATCTCGCCTACGTGATACACAGCTTCAAAAACGGTGCGAGGAAGGGATTTCTCCCGGAACGGACGCCTCTGGAGTTGGTTCGAGTTGAGCAGGAAACAGAGGCGGGAAGCGGCTGCTGGCAGCCGATTCTGAATGGAGATGTTTTGAACGCGCTCGCCGCAGCGGTTCCTGCCTGCCCGCAGGCGCCTGAACGCGTCCGCTTCCGATTCGAGACGCCCCTGCGGCTGAAGGCCGACGAACAACGTGTGACACCGGACAAGTTCAAATTTTCGGATTTGTTTCGAAACCTGCTGAGACGAATCTCGTTGCTGACCTTCTTTCATTGCAATCGCCGGCTGGAGGAAGATTTCGCCGGGCTCAACGCGATGTCGAGGGACGCGGAGTTTGATCGCGTTGCGCTCCGATGGCACGACTGGTCCAGATATTCCAATCGGCAGCGGCGCCATGTCCCGATGGGCGGATTCATTGGAGTAGCCGAACTGCCGCTTCGCGGCTTCGAGAGCTTATGGCCGTATCTATGGCTCGGCCAGTTCACGCATGCGGGACAGGGAACAAGTATGGGTCTCGGCAGGTATGCGTTGGAGGTTCTGTAATCCGACAACGTTGTCGCACCGCTTTTCGCGTTCCAGGGTCGGCATAATCCAGTCAGATGGGAACGGGAGATATAACGCAGCCGGCAGAATATCCGCGGCGCATTCTCCTCATGGCGCTGGGGCTCTCTCCCCAGGTGGTGACCGAAACAGTTTATGCGCTGGCGGTGATGGCACAGCCCCCGTTTATCCCCACAGAAGTGCGCGTCCTGACGACCAGAGAGGGTGCGGATCGAGCTCGCTTGTCGCTGCTGAGCCCCGAGCCCGGATGGTTCAGGCGCCTGCTTCGCGAATATGACCTTCCTGAGATTGCGTTTGACGAAGGTTCGATTCAGGTGCTGAGAAGCCCTGCCGGGGAAATGATCGACGACATCCGCACCGAAGACGATAACCGCTGGGCAGCGGACGCCATTGCACGGCAGATTCGCGATCTGACCGCCGATGACGAATGTGCGTTGCATGTTTCGATCGCGGGTGGAAGGAAGACGATGGGCTTTTATATGGGCTACGCATTGTCACTGTACGGGCGGCCGCAGGATCGTCTGTCGCACGTTCTTGTATCTGCCCCGTTCGAGTCGCACCCAAGTTTCTACTTCCCGACGCGGACAAGGCAGGTGATTTACTCGCCTCCGCCTGATAGCCGGCCGCTCGATACATCGACGGCATGCGTTACTCTGGCCGAAATTCCGTTTGTGAGGCTTCGGTCCGCTCTGAACACCGCAGACGCGAGCGCTCTTGCCACATTCTCCGGTGCGGTGTCTGCCGCGCAGGATCATCTTGGTCCTCCGCGGCTCCGGATCAATTTGAAGGGACGCTTCATACAGGCGGCAGCAAAGGTGGTAACGCTGAGGCCGTCCGAGATGGCTTTCTATTCGATGCTCGCGCGACGAGCGGCGGCAGGCCTACCGGGTGTGTCGTGCCCCTCCGACGGAGCGCCCGAACCGGAACTGGCGGCGGCCTATCTGAGCGAGTACCAGGCGGTGCTCGGGGAGTTCAAAGATATTGGAGCCACCTGCAAGGCTTTGCAGAGCGGTATGGACCGCGCGTTTTTCAATGAGAGGAAATCCCGAGTGCAGAAGAGGCTCAGGGAGGTGTTAGGCGTGAACGCGAACCCCTACCTGATTCATGCCTCCGGCAGGCGCCCGGAAACACGGTTCGGAATTACTCTGCCGGCGGATTGCATCGAGTGGGACGACTAAGAGCGAGAAGATGAAGCTACCGACCTTATATGAAACAGCCCTCGGCGCGTTTCTGCATGACATGGGGAAGTTCCTGCAGAGGGCGTATGGAGGGAATCAGGCGTTATCTCCGCAGACGAAGAACCTGGATAGTGTCTTGCTTCCGTTGTTCCAGGGCCGGTACTCGCACTGGCACGTTCTGTGGACAGAAGAGTTTCTTGACCGGATGGGCGCCCGCTTTCCCAAGCCGCTCGACAAGCAGAGCATTCGAAATATGGCTGTGTTTCATCACAAGCCGGACGGTGCGAACGCAGAGGTCGGGGCAGCAGCCTGGATCGTTGCAGAAGCGGACCGTATCTCCAGCGGCATGGAACGAAAGGAGCTGGATGAACAGGTTGAGGCCGAAGGCGGGCGCAAGGGTTGGGACCGGTTTATCAAGACTGCACTAAAGAGCCCCTTTGCGGCGGTTGATCTGGGAAATGGCCGGCCGCCGGCAAGCGAGCTGCCTCTCGAAGAGCTGCGTCCGGGCGAGGCGTCGATGCCGCAACAGCGCGTCGACACCAGCGACTACCAAAGCCGCTATGCGGCGCTTTGGCGCCGGATGGAGGAAGAGCTGCATGCCCTCCCATCGGATGTGTCGCCGGATCTCTATTGCGAGGTTCTGTTGTCTCTCTCTGAGAGATTTCTCTCCACGGTGCCTTCGTCAACCATCGACCAGCCGGACATCTCGCTTCATGACCATGCGCGCGTCGCCGCTGCGCTCGCGGCGGCGCTGCACGCCTGGCATGAGTCGAAGGGAAGCCTTAACGACGAAGCCGCGATCAAGGACCGCAATATCAAAAAATTCCGTTTCGTTGCAGGAGATCTTTCCGGCATTCAGAGCTCTTTGTTCCAGCTCGCGAATCAGCAGGTCCGCGGAGTGAACAAGATCCTCAGGGCAAGATCCTTTTTACTAGGAATGCTTACAGAGGCCGCGGTACTGTTGTGCCGCCGCGAACTGAATTTGACTCCGTTCAGCCTGCTGCAGAACGCCGGCGGGCGGTTCCTGCTGCTGGCGCCAGACCTCGACGATGTCGAAGAGCGTGTGGACCGCGTCCGGAAGCAGATCCATGTGTGGATATGGAAGAGGTACCGGGGCGAGCTGTCGCTGAACGTGTGTCTTTCGGAGCCGTTTGAGGCGAATGCGCTGATGCCGGACAGGCTGCACCAAACGCTCCGGATGGTTTCGGAAGCCGTGGATGACGCAAAGCTGCGAGCCTTTGATGGCTGCTTCGAGCCCGTACACCGCGATCTCCGCTACGAGCATGGGGTCTGCAAGGCGTGCAACGCGCGGCCGGCCGAACGTCCCGACTCCGTGGAAAGCGGCCTTCCTGTCCGCTGTTCACCCTGCGCGGATGAACACGAGCTCGGTGGCCGCTTGACGCGCGCGGCATGGCTGCATTGGACGATGGATGGCAACACGGGTCTGGAGTTCTTCGGGGGATTGCGGCTGATGTTGAGCGAGCGGCGTCCCCGAACGACAGAACAAACAGTATCGCTGGTGCGCTTCTACGGCAGGGATGAGGGAGAGCGGGGCACGGCAGTACGGTTCGTCGCAAACTACGTGCCCCGGCTGCAGGAGGGTGATGTCTCGAAGCCGGCCTACGCGCATCTTTCCGAGGAAGCGCGATCGACAGAGGTCGGAGATATCAAGACGTTCGAACATCTTTCACTGGACGCGCTTGAGGCGAAAGGGACCGATCTTCGAGGCCAGCCTCTGCTTGCCGTGCTAAAGGCGGATGTGGATCGCTTGGGCGAGATTTTCTCCCGCGGAGTTAAAGTGCCCACCTTGAGCCGGACAGCCGCTCTGTCTCGAAGCCTGGATTTCTTTTTCACCGGATACCTGATGCACTTACTGCAGGAGCGATATCCGGATACATACACCGTGTATGCGGGGGGAGATGACTTACTCCTGGTAGGTCCGTGGTTTTCGACAATCCAGCTCGCCAGAGATATGCGCGAGCAATTCCTTCGCTGGACAGGCAACAATCCGAACATCACGATCTCGGCGGGCATCGAGCTGATGAAGGTGAACCACCCGATCAACCGCGTCGCGGTTGCGGCCGAAGAGCGGTTGAAGGCGGCGAAGGAGGCACAGAGGAACCGCATATCTGTCATCGATCGGAGGCCGATTCCGTGGGAAGACCTGAACAGACAGCTGCAACTGGCGGACCAGCTGGACGCGTATCTTCAGAGCGGCGTTCTCAGCAGCGGGTTCGTATACAACTTACTCAGCTTTGAGGAGGACAAGCTGGCTGCGGAGGAAGCCGCGGGAAGCAGGAAAGGAGTGCCGCTTGCGGCTGCCACTTGGCGGGCGAGATTGGGATATCAGATTGCCAGGCACTTGCAATCAGATCGTACGAACGGCGAGTCAGGCAAAAATGCGGCGAAAGAGCTGGTGTGTGAGCTGCTCAGGGTGGACGAGCAGCTCACAGTAAAAGGCAGCGGAAGCGCTGCACGAATTCCCGTAAGCATTGCCTTATATCGAAATCGGAGCGGAAAGGAGAACTAGAGCATGGACCGTGCAGGTGTGCGGCTAGCGCCGTCTCGGCCAACCGGTGCGAAAACAATACCAGC
>JADGHK010000241.1 GCA_019686145.1 Bryobacteraceae bacterium
AGGCCGGACCGCTTGCGGCCGGGGTCCGGCAGACTGCGGCGGAATGTCGTCTCCCGAGTTGACCACGTAAGAAATGGCAGCCAGCACAAGCAGGCCCGCGAGGATCGCTACCTTCTTCGGTTCCGCTCCGACCTTCATTGACCCACCGCCTGCTCCGCCGCTCCAGCCGGTTCGCTCGGCGCCGGCAGCGGCTCTTCGCCTCGCACAAAGGCATACATCTTGAGATTGACGTTCAACAGCCCGGTCGACGGCTGGGGTGAAGCGTTCATCTGCTCAATAATGATGAATCGGGGCGAACGGTCCAATCCGTTCACAAACTGTATCAGGTCCCCGTAGTTGCCCTCGTAGTTGCCCACAATGGTCATCATTTCCAGCGTGTCGCTGCCTTCGATGAGTTCGGAGGAGAAAGAATGCTCCTTCGGCTTCATTCCGGCTTCCTTCGCGATCCGGTCCAGCTCCCCGAGCAGCAGCGGAGGGGCACTCCGGCGTTCGGCAAAGTACGACTCCAGGAACTGATCCCCCTGTGTGCGTGCCGTCTCGACTTTCGCCAGCAGCGAACGGCTCTGCTTGAGCGCCGCCCGGCGCTGCTGCACCTGACGCTGGAGCGAGCTCAGCTCGCGAGCCAGATCCTCCGGCGATCCACCCCACGGCTTGAGCAGAATCAGCGCAGCCACCAGGTTCGCCGCCAGCAGCGAGCCGACAACGATCCGCGCAAGGAGCTTCGGATCGCGGTTAGCCAGTGAAAGCCCAACCACGCCTATCTTGTCGAACGGAAGCCTAAAGCTTCTGGACATACCTGACACTTACCCGATAGCGATAGAGGGGCTCCGTTTGCGAAGGCGGAACCCAGTTATGAATCGTGACCGGACCGAAGAGAGGAGATTTCTCCAGTTTCATCAGGAACTCAAGCACCGGCTCAATCGTCTCGGCTCCCACCACCATGTCCAGCGTTTCGTTCTGCGGACTCAGGCGCACTTGAATCAGCCGCACGCTGTAAGGCATCACGCTTTCCAGATCGGAAAAGATCTTCGTCCAGCTGACGCCCTTGCGCTGCAGCAGGGTGTTGAGAAAGACGCTGCGCTCAAGGACCTCTGCGTTCTTCGGCTGCCGCAGCACCGCATCGATCTTCGCCTGCTCGCTGTTGAGCGTCAGCAGCTCCCGCTGCAGCCGCGCGATGCCTTCCCGCGTTTCCGCGACCTCGCGGCGCTCCGCGAAAACCAGAATAATCAGCACGGCGAGCGATGCCGTCAGCAGAATGCTGAGCGCCGTCGCGCCCACCAGAATGGGTCTGTCGCGACGGAACGGCTCGCTTGCCAGGTTGATGTTCAGCCGCACGCTCATGCTATCGTCCTCCCGCCGATTCCAGGTAGCCAAGCAGCCCTGCGTTGTTTCGCCCCGGCGTGCCGAAGCGCGAAGTCAGGTGCTGGGTGGGAATGTCCAGACCCTCCTGCCACTGCCGGCCAATTTGACCTTCCGCGGAATCGAAGCCGCAGAGGAAAACTCGCTCCGGGCGGCGCCCCAGTTCGTCTTCCATGTATGCGACCGTGGGCTGAAGGATATCGAACACCTCTCCCGGCGTCAGTTCGGCGAGCTCGACACAGCGGATCAGCTTGACCAGTCCTCGGTCCACCACCGCAACCGTCAGGACTTTCCCGCCCAGCTTCGCCACGACCGCCGACTCGTTGGATGGAATCAGACTCAGCGCCGAAAGCGCCGAGACCGTCACCAGACCAGGGTGCAAACCGGCCGCGCGAAAGGGAGCTTCGTATCGAGCGATGATCTCCAGAGCGGCGACCACCACCACGACTTCCAGCTTCTTTCCTTTTCCTTCCGCCTGCTGCACGTGAAAGCTGACCGCTGCGGAATCGACGTCGAAAGGCACGCTGCGCTTTACGCGGAAGCGTACGAGCGACGCCTGCTCCGCCGGGTCCGATGGAAACGAGTCGAAGTCGAGGACGGTGAGGCGCGCGCAGTAGTCGGGCAGGATGAGGACCGCGCGGCGCCGTCTCCTTCCCTGGGGTGGAGGAACCATCGCCTGCACGCGCTGGGCGAACGCTTCGGGCCGGAGGACATTATCCCGCAGCGGAGAGACGCTGAGAACGTCGGGCTCGAGCGGCTGGAAGCTGGTCTGGCCGGGAGCGCTCCGGCGTGCAGCGGAGATCCCCATTTCCGAGATCTCGAAGATGAACTCCGGCGGCGGGTCATCCAGCAGGCGGCTCAATTGTTGCAGCAGTCGCATGAACGTCAGGATCAGCCCTCGATAAAGGTGACCTTGTTAATCTCCTTCAGTGTGGTCATTCCCATGCGGACCTTCTCGATTGCGGACTCCCGCAGAAAGGTCATGCCCTCTTCCCGCGCAGCGCGTTTGATCTCAGATGTCGGCCGGCGGGCGAGAATCATTTCGCGGATTCGTTCACTCAGGTCCAGCAGTTCGTGAATGGCGGAGCGGCCGCGAAAACCGGTGCCGCCGCACTCAAAGCAGCCTCGTCCTTCCTGGAAGGGAAAGTCACGCCACTCATCTGGATTCAGGCCGCTCTCGATCAGATACTCGTCCGGATAGCGGACTGTGGTTTTGCAGTACTCGCAGATAACGCGGACCAGGCGCTGAGCCAGGATACAGTTCAGCGCCGAGACGAAGTTGTACGGCTCGACGCCCATGTTGAGGAAACGCCCGAGGACGTCCAGCACGTTGTTTGCGTGCACCGTAGTAAAGACCAGGTGTCCGGTCAGAGCGGCATTGATGGCGATTTGCGCCGTTTCCTGGTCGCGGATCTCACCGACCAGAATCTTGTCCGGGTCATGACGGAGAATGGAGCGTAAGCCGCGGGCAAAGGTCAGACCCTTCTTCTCGTTGACCGGGATCTGAGTGATGCCTTTGATCTGATACTCGACCGGATCTTCAATCGTGATGATCTTGTCTTCGTCGTTCTTGATCTCGCTGAGCGCGGCGTAGAGCGTTGTGGTTTTGCCGGATCCTGTGGGTCCGGTCACCAGCACCATCCCGTAAGGCTCCTTGATATACCGCCGGAACTTTGCAAGATCGGTCTCGGAGAATCCGACGACGTCCAGGGTAAGCTTGGCGAACTTCTCGCTCATCGACTCTTTGTCGAGAACACGGAGCACCGCGTCTTCCCCGTGCACAGTCGGCATGATAGAGACGCGGAAGTCGATGAGGCGGCCCTTGTAACGCACGCGGAAGCGTCCGTCCTGCGGGACGCGGCGCTCGGCAATGTCGAGCTCCGACATGACCTTGATGCGGGAGATGATCGCCGAATGCCAGTCCTTGGCGATAGGCGGCATGGCGTAGTGCAGGACGCCGTCGATGCGGTACTTGATCACCACTTCCTGGTCGCGGGTCTCGATGTGGATATCGCTCGCCCTTCGTTCCAGGGCGTTGAAGATCGTGGTGTCGACCAGCTTGATGACGGGTGCGATGTCGGAGTCTGTGGAGGAGAGCTTGTCGATCGAGAGCGTCTCGTCGGGGTTCTCTTCCTCGCCTACGACGTCGAGCGTAAAGCCCTCCGTCACTTCTTCGAGCACGCGCTGGCTCTGTTCGGTCTTTTTGAGAAGATCGGCAATCTGAGAGAGCGTCGCGACCTTGACGCGCAGCTTTTTTTGCAGCAGGATCGAGAGCTCGTCGATCAGGTTGAGATGGCGCGGATCGGCAAGGGCGATATCCAGGGTGCCGTTCTGCGATTGCAGCGGCACAAAGTTATACCGGAACATCAGGTCCACCGGAATGGACCGGAACAGGTCGTGGTCGATGCGCGTCTCGCGCAAATCGACATACTCGCAGCGGTAGCGCGCGGCAAGCCGGCGCGCCTGAATTACTTCCTCATTGGGATCCTGCAGCTTCGCTCGTTCCGTAGCCATCGTTCCTGAAACAGTCGCGTAAACTCCTCCGTCGAATGTCAACCTAGCGTGTCGGCCAGCGAGAAGATTGGCAGATAGAGAGCCACCAGCACGAACGCCACAAAGCCGCCCATAAAGATCATGATCGCGGGTTCGATCAGGGACAGCAGCGCCGTCATTCGCGTTGTCACATCGTCCTCGTAGAATTCGGCAACGCTCGTGAGCATTGCCGGAAGCGCGCCGGTCGATTCGCCGACCTCGATCATGTCGATGGCGAGGCCGGGAAAGACGCCCGTCGTGGCGAGCGATCCTGACAAAGACTGCCCCTCCTTGACCATCCGCTTCGCCTTGTCGAGAGCCTTCTTCAGCAGCGGCGAGCCCAGGGATTCGGCGGCAGTATCGAGCGCCGGCACCAAGGGAATGCCCCCGATCAGCAGTGTGCTCAGGATGCGGGAGAACTGAGCCACCTGATACTTAATCCACACTTCGCCGAATGCCGGCATCCGGAGTTTGACACGGTCAATCTTCTCCCTTGCCGACTCCCCTCGCGACCAGATGCGAAACCCGATCGCCAGCGCCACCAGCGCTCCGACACCCGCCAGAATGTAGTTGCGCGCAGTGGTGCCGACGGCGATCAGAATCTGCGTCAACACCGGCAACTGCGCTGACATGCTGTTGTAGAGCTGCGCGAAGTTCGGAACGACGTAGGTGACCAGGAAGACAATCATCCCGATCACCAGCACGATCAGCAGCGACGGATACAACAGCGAGAGCAGAATCTTTTTGCGGACGGAGAGCGAAAGCTTCTGGTAGGCGATGTAGCGCTCGAGAACTTCTCCGAGCGCGCCGCTCTTTTCCCCGGCCATCACGCTAGTGACGTACATTGCGGGGAACACCCCCTGGCGGGCAAAGGCGTCCGACAGCAGCGATCCCCTCTTGACGTCCTCCCGCACCTCCTTTATATACTTGCCAAGTTTGGGATCGGTCAGACGGTCGGCCAGAAGGTCCAGGCCTTTGAGGATCGGAAGGCCGGCGCGGATCAGGGTCAGAAACTGCTGGTTGAAGATCAGGAACTTTTCGAGGTTGATCTTCTTTCCGCCTCGCCCGAT
>JADGHK010000242.1 GCA_019686145.1 Bryobacteraceae bacterium
AGGTTGCATCACCCGATGAGCTGGCTCCCGCGATTGCAAGACTTTTGGATGACCCGGGCGAGGGCGAACGGATAGGGTCGATCGCCAGGCAGCTTGCCGGCGCGAATCGAGGAGCGACGGCGAGAGCGGCAGGGCGAATCCGAAATCTCCATGAGGACTCTCTGTTTGAACAGCCCGCAAACCCCTTGCTGCTGCCGCTGGCTGGACTCTGGAAAGCGGGCGCCGCGCTGGAGCGGGCTTGCTTGCGCCGGAAGCCTTCTCGATTGCGGACACCTGTAATCAGTGTTGGCGGGTTGAGCATGGGCGGGACCGGTAAGACGCCGATGGTTCTCTGGCTGGCGGAGAAGTTGACCGGGGCGGCCATTTTGACCCGTGGTTACCGGCGGCGTTCCAAACGCCCTGTGATTGTGCCGCGCGGACAGGCAGCGCCGGTGAACGAGACGGGCGACGAAGCACAAATTTTTGTAAGGTCGGCAGTTGCGGACGTGGGCATCGGATCGAAGCGATACGAAATCGGGCGACGCATGGAAGCCGATCTGAAGCCCTCGGTCTTCCTGCTGGACGATGGCTTTCAGCACTGGCCGCTGCATCGGGAGTGCGACATTGTTCTGATCGATGCGCTTGATCCGTTTGCCGGCGGGGTTTTTCCGGCTGGCAGGCTACGGGAATCGCCTGAGGCTCTGCGCCGCGCTGACATTATCGTGCTTACCCGGACCTTGCCCGGGCGCCGCTATGACGGCATCGTGCGCAGGATCAGACAGCACAACGGGGAAGCCCCGATCTTCTTCTCGCGCGTGCGCCCCAGGCGGTGGGTGGCCCTGAACGGGGGCAATTCTGCACTCTCCTTCGAGCGCGCCGGCGCCTTTTGCGGCCTCGCCAACCCGTCTTCGTTTTGGCAGTCTATGGAACAGACCGGGGCTGTTCCGATTTGGAAAAAGGTCTTTCCGGATCATCACCGGTACTCGCTCGAAGAGGTTCAGCGAATGGCGGCTTCGGCAGACGTCCTGCTCACTACCGAAAAAGATGTTATGAACCTCCCTCCGGAGGCGCTCTCTCTTCCGATTTACTGGCTTCAGATCTCGATTGAGGTCGAAGGTGAAGAAGACTTTATCAAACTCATTAAGTCGCGCGCTGGAATCAAGGGAACTTAGTGCTTTACTGCCATGAAAATACGTGATAAATCCGGCCTGTCAGAGTCTATCGGGTAGCGAGTCTTCGTTTCATCCGTTTGACAGTTGCTATAATGTGATTTCCCTTATGAGTGATCATAGCGCGGCTCAAAATTCGACCCCGGGGAAGAAGGTTATCTTACTGCGACCCCGCGGCTTCTGCGCTGGCGTAGTGCGCGCTATCGATGTGGTCAAAATCGCTCTTGGCCTCTATGGCGCTCCCATCTACGTTCGCAAGGAAATCGTTCACAACCGGCATGTGGTCGATGAACTGCGTGGAATGGGCGCGATTTTCGTTGACGAGCTGGAGGAGGTTCCCGCTGGCGCCAGGGTTATTTTCAGTGCGCACGGCGTGTCTCCGGCAGTCCGCCAAGAGGCGGTTGCGAGAAACCTGAGTGTTATTGATGCGACCTGCCCTCTGGTGACGAAGGTCCATTTGGAAGCCGTCAAGTTCGCTCGTCAGGGCTACACAATTATCCTGATTGGCCATAAGGATCATGACGAGGTCATTGGAACTCTGGGCGAAGCTCCGGACTCGACAATTCTTGTTTCCACAGTCGAGGATGTTGACAGGCTGAACGTTCCGGACCCCAAGAAGGTCTGCTATCTGACGCAAACGACGCTCAGTCTGGATGAGACCCGGGACGTGGTAACGCGTCTGAAGGAGCGGTATCCGGAAATTGTCGGTCCTCCTGCGCAAGATATCTGTTATGCGACTGAGAACCGGCAGTTGGCGGTCAAGGCGGTTGCGCCGCTGTGCCAGTTACTCCTCGTAGTGGGATCGCAGAATAGCTCCAATTCGCGGCGCCTGGTTGAAGTCTGCGCGAAAGCCAACGTTCCGGCGTACCTCATTGACGATGCCAGAGAGGTGAACGCGGAGTGGCTCGAAGGCGTCGAGACCGTTGCGGTTACCGCGGGGGCGTCGGCGCCTGAGAATCTCGTGCAAGACCTTGTCCGCTCGCTGCAGAGCAAGGGATTTTCCTCCCTCGAGGAGGTCGAGATTCGGGAAGAGGATGTGCGGTTCTCCCTACCGGCTGAACTGGCCAGATCCTCCGCGCGCCTCACTACGATCGCCACTTTATGAGTCCGAGCATCCAAGTCGCTGACGCTTTGGTTGCGGGGACTGCACAGGCCGTTCGCAGAGCCACCGAGTATCTGCTTTCCGTACGCCATCAGGACGGCTACTGGTGGGGAGACCTCACGGCCGATACGACGCTTGAATCGGACTTCATTCTGCTGCAGCTCTGGCTGCACCCGCCTGTAAACGGGATTTGGAATCCTCCCGACCGGGCAAAGATTGACCGAGCGGTTCACTCGATTTTGGCGCGTCAACTGCCTGATGGCGGCTTCAACATCTATCCAAACGGACCGGCTGACGTCAGTGCGACCGTTAAGGCCTATTTCGCGTTGAAGCTGGCCGGTCTTGATCCGTCCGACCCTCGCATGGAGAGGGCAAGGGAGACGATCCTGTCGTTGGGCGGCATCCAGGCGGCAAACAGTTACGTCAAGATCAATCTCAGCTTTTTCAATCTCTACCCCCGCCAGTACGTGCCGTCGGTTCCGCCGGAGATGATTCTCCTGCCCGGCAACTTCATCTACCAGATGTCGTCGTGGACGAGGGCGATCGTCATTCCGCTTTCGATCGTTCAATCGTTCAATCCATCGCGGCCGGTTCCCGATGGCTTTGATTTGAAGGAGCTTTTCCGCGAAGACGTCAGCCTGGGATTTGAGGCGGACTCCAGGTTCTTTACGTGGCGGAACCTGTTCCTGCTCCTGGACCGCGGCTTGAAAGTGTGGGAGCGTCTTGGTCCGGCGGTGCTGCGAAAGAAGGCGATTCACCGGGCCGAGCGCTGGATGCTGGACCGCACCCGTTACTCGGACGGCCTTGCCGCAATTTATCCGCCGATGATGTATCTCATCATGGCGCTGGATCTGCTCGGCTATCCGCCCGAGCATCCGGACCGCGCGGAGGCTCAGCGGCAGTTCGACGCCTTACTGGTGGATGACGGAGAGCGGTTCTTCTTCCAGCCGTGCTTCTCACCGGTTTGGGACACTGCGATCGCCGCTTTTGCTTTGGGAGAATCGGGCATGGCGCCGCCGGGTGTGCTCGAACGGACTGCCGACTGGCTGCTGAGCAAAGAGGTCCGGCGGAAAGGCGATTGGTCTGTAAAGCGTCCGAACGTCGAGCCTTCCGGCTGGTACTTCGAGTTCGCGAATGAGTTTTACCCGGATATCGATGATACGGCGATGGTTCTGCTGGCGTTGCAGCAAGCCTTGGGAAGCCGGGCGAGCGAACAGAAGGCCAGCGTCCGCCGTGCGATCAACTGGCTCCTGGCCATGCAATCCCGGGACGGCGGGTGGGCGGCCTTCGACGTCGATAACGACTGGAAGCCATTGAGTTATGTTCCATTTGCGGATCACAACGCCATGCTCGATCCGACCTGTCCCGATATCACGGGGCGGGTCCTTGAGGCGTTGTGCGCTCATGGTGTTGATCCGCAAAGCCCGGCCATTCGGCGAGGCGTTGAGTACCTGATCCGGACACAGGAACAGGACGGGAGCTGGTACGGGCGGTGGGGCGTCAATTACATTTACGGCACCTTTTTGGCGGTGCGCGGCCTCAGGGCCGCGGGCGAGAGTGATCGCGAGGCGTACATCCTCCGCGCCGCGGAGTGGCTGCGGTCCGTTCAAAATCAGGATGGCGGCTGGGGAGAGAGCTGCGAGAGCTATAACCGCAACACGTATGTGCCGGCCCCGAGCACTCCGTCTCAGACGGCATGGGCGATTCTCGGATTGATCGCCGCAGGGGATACGAACAGCATTAGCGTCCAGAAAGGGATTGAGTATCTGGTCGAAACCCAGCGCGGTGACGGCGCGTGGGACGAAGACCTGGCGACCGGCACAGGTTTTCCCATGGTCTTCTACCTCTCGTATCACTTGTACCGAAATTCATTTCCGCTATTGGCTCTGAGCACCTACCTGAAGACCCGCGTTCCGGGCAGGGGGGAGCGCGGATGAATCTGATGGCGGCGGGGGCGTTGCGGTAAGTTGAAGCCGGTCTTAGTGACAGGAGCCACTGGCTTTGTCGGATGGCACGTTGCCCGTCTGCTCGTAGAGAAAGGATATCGTGTACGAGCGCTGGTTCGCGATCCGGTCCGGCTTCGAGATTTGGAAGTCGAAGCGGTTCGGGGGGATCTGCGGGATCGAGATTCCGTAGTACGAGCGGTAACGGGCTGCGGCAGCGTCTTCCACGTTGCTGCGGATTATCGGCTGTGGGTGCCGCGCCCGGAGGAGATGTATCAGTCGAACGTGGAGGGAACCGCCACGCTGCTCGAGGCAGCCGGGAAGGCGGGCGTGGAGCGGGTAGTTTATACGAGCACGGTCGGCTGCATAGGAATCCCGGACGGTGGGGAAGGGAACGAAGAAACGCCTGTCAGGCTCGAGGATATGACTGGCGCTTACAAGCGGTCGAAATTCCTTGCAGAACAGGCAGCTCTGGAGGCGGCCCGGAAGGGATTGCCGGTTGTCATCGTAAATCCGACGGCCCCCGTCGGGGATCATGATTTGAAGCCGACGCCGACGGGAAAGATCATTGTGGATTTCCTGCGGCGGCGGATGCCCGCTTTTGTAGACACGGGCTTGAATGTGGTTGATGTACGAGACGTCGCGGCTGGTCATCTGCTGGCATGGGAGCGCGGCCAAGTCGGGGAGCGGTATATACTCGGAGGCGAAAACCTGACGCTGGAGCAGATTTTCCGTAAGTTGCAGACGCTCAGTGGCATCC
>JADGHK010000243.1 GCA_019686145.1 Bryobacteraceae bacterium
TCTTGCTGAAATCCCTCTGGGCGTGCTTGCGTCGATGATCGGGAAAACAATTTTCGCCATCTCGGCTGAAGAGACCCGCTTCACGCTAAACGGCGCCTTGTTGATTTTGAAGACCGATGGCCTGGTGATGGTGTCCACCGATGGGCATCGGCTGGCTTTCGTTGAGAACGAAGTCGCACTGCCAACCCTGGCTTCCTCCTATCGGGCGCTGCTGCCCAAAAAGGCGATGGGCGAGCTGATGAAACTGGCGGCGGATGCAGGGCCGGAGGCGATCGTCCGCTTTGCGGGCGACGAGAATCATCTGTTCTTCCATGTCGGGGAACGCCTGCTCATCAGCCGCAAATTGACAGGGACATTTCCCGACTTCGAGCGAGTCTTGCCGAAAGATCATCCCCATTGCGTAAAGCTTCCGCGTGAAGAGCTGCGCAGCGCAATCGAGAGGGTTTCGCAGTTCGCCGACGAGAGGTCCCGCGCGATCCGGCTCCAGATACAGCCCGGCGAGGCGAAAGTTTTCTCGTCAATTTCGGAAACTGGTGAGAGTGAAGAAAGCCTTCCTGTGGAATACGACGGGGCTTCACTGGAGATTGGCTTCAATGCCCAATACCTGCTCGACTTTATGCGGGCCGTATCAGAGCAGAACGTAATATTCCATTTCAAGGACCCGCATAGCGCGGGCGAGTTGCGTCCGGCCGGCGAGGCAGGCGAGGAAAGCGGCCGTTATCGCTACATCGTGATGCCGATGCGGATCTGAATCCTTCCGCTCCTCGACGGAACGGACGAAAGCTTAAGAAGATTCGAATGACAACTAAGGAGTTACAAGTGAGTACGGCCGGTGCCTACGATTCCAGCAGTATTAAAGTGCTTGAGGGGTTGGAGGCGGTCCGGAAACGGCCGGCAATGTACATCGGGTCGACCGGCGAGGCCGGTCTGCACCATCTGGTTTATGAGGTGGTGGATAACTCGGTGGACGAGGCACTGGCGGGGTACTGCACCGAGATTAATGTCATCATCCATATCGACGATTCGCTGACAGTTATCGACAATGGGCGAGGCATTCCCGTAGACATCAAGGAAGAGTTTGGTGTCTCCGCCGCCGAGGTCGTCATGACCAAGCTCCACGCCGGCGGGAAGTTTGACTCAAATACCTACAAGGTCTCGGGCGGCCTGCACGGCGTTGGTGTAAGCTGCGTCAACGCGCTTTCCGAGACGTTCCAGCTCGAAATCTGGCGCGACGGCTACACCTACGAGCAGGAGTATTCCCGAGGCGTTCCCAAAGGTCCGCTAACGCAGACAGGCAAGGCCGGACGCAAACGCGGAACGAAGATCACGTTCAAGCCCGACACGACGATTATGGAGGCGTCGAAGTTCAACTTCGACACCCTGGCGCAGAGGCTGCGTGAGCTCGCATTCCTGAACAAAGGCCTCAAGATCACGCTGACCGACGAGCGCGAGGAGCCGGTCAAGTCGCACGAGTTTTTCTACAGCGGCGGCATCGCGGAGTTTATCAAGCACCTGAATCGCGGCAAGACCGTACTGCACGAAAAGCCGATCTACTTCGAAGGCGAACGGGAGCTGCCGAACGGCGGCATCCTCACGATGGAGATCGCCCTGCAGTACAACGACAGCTATTCCGAGACTGTCTTCAGCTTTGCCAACAACATCAACACCGTCGACGGCGGGTCTCACCTGAGCGGTTTCCGTAGCGCTTTGACGCGAACCATCAACTACTGCGGGCAGCAGGCTGGTCTTTTCAAGGACGTGAAGGAGAACCTCACTGGCGACGACGTCCGCGAGGGTCTCACAGCCGTGGTCAGCGTCAAGCTGCCGCAGCCGCAGTTTGAGGGGCAAACGAAGGGTAAGCTCAACAGCGACATTGGCGGCTTCGTGATGCAGTTCGTCAATGACCGGCTGAGCGAGTACTTCGACAAGAACCCGGCGGTCATGAAGCGGATCGTCACCAAGGCGATCGAAGCTGCCCGCGCCCGGGAGGCTGCCCGGAAGGCCCGCGATCTCACGCGCCGGAAGGGCGCTTTGGATTCAGGCGGGCTGCCCGGCAAACTGGCCGACTGCCAGGAGAAGGATCCGGAACGCTGCGAGCTGTTCCTGGTGGAGGGCGAATCGGCAGGCGGTACGGCAAAGTCCGGCCGCGACCGGCGCTATCAGGCGATCCTCCCGCTGAAGGGTAAGATCCTCAACGTGGAGAAGGCGCGCTACGACAAGATGCTCAGCCACGAAGAAATCCGGTCGATGATCACGGCCATTGGCACGGGCATCGGCAAGGATGACTTCGACATCTCGAAGCTGCGCTATCACAAGATCATCGTGATGACGGACGCCGACGTCGACGGCTCCCACATCCGTACGCTGCTACTGACGTTCTTCTTCCGCCACATGCAGGAATTGATCACGCGCGGCCACGTGTTCGTTGCGCAGCCGCCGCTCTATCGGATCAAGAAGGGGCGGAGCGAGAAGTACATCAAGGATGACAAGGAGTTCACGCGCGAAATTCTGCGCCGGGCGACCGAGAATTTGAGAGTCGAGGCGAACGCCGCCCCCGGAATGGAGGCGATCAAGCTCGAGGGCGGGGAACTGCGCTCGTTCCTGATGGCTCTCGATGAGATGGATCAGCTCAGCCGCAAGGTCGAGCGGCGCTTACGCGATAGCCGCGTGGTGGAAGTGATCTCCAACCCCGCCCTGCTGATTGACTCGAAGGCAGAGTTCGCGGACGAGGCAAACCTGAAGCCCGTTTTCGATGAGCTCAAGCGGCTCGGCTTTAACCCGGAGATGCGGCGGGACGAGGAGCACTCGGTCTGGTCGGTCGTCTATCGCGACTCCACGAACGCCGAACGTTTCATCGGGATTGAACTGGCGGCACAGCCCGAATACAAGCGGCTTCGCACGCTCGCTAAGCAGACGGCAAAACACAACGTGGCGCCATTTGCTGTTGTGAAGGATTCATCCCGGCAGGTGCAGGCTACCTGGCGCGAGCTGCTGAGCTACGTCAAGAGCGAAGGCATGCGGGACTGCCAGGTGCAGCGCTACAAGGGTCTCGGCGAGATGAACGCGGATCAGTTGTGGGAAACTACAATGAACGCCGAGAAGCGAACCTTGCTCAGGGTGAGGCTGGAGGATCTCGTGGAGTGCGAGGAGATCTTCTCCACCTTGATGGGCGAAGACGTCGAAAGCCGGCGCAAGTTCATTGAAGACAACGCCCTCGACGTCCGCAATCTGGACGTTTAACATGCCGAAACGCGGGAAAGCCAGTTCGCGTCTGAACAACTTCATGCAGTACCGGCTCGCCCTGGTTTTCACCGTCCTTGTTGTTCCAATGTTCGCGGAGGGACCAGTGGTCGCCTCCGTGGAGGTTGAGGGTACGACTCGCCATCTTGAGCTGCTCACCAAAGCCGGCGAACCTCTCAATCCTGAGCTTCTCATCCGCGACGTGCGCAACATTTGGAAGACAGGCGCATTCGATGATGTGCAGGTGGAGCAGGTCGATGGAGAGTCGGGTTCGGAGATCGTCTTCCGGGTCACCGAAAAACCCAAGTACTTCCTTCGTAAGGTCGAATTCAGCAAGCGGAGTCCTGAGCGTAGCGTCTCGCTGCAGCCCGGGACCGTGATCGATGAGCAGAAGGCTCATGCGATCGCGAAGAACGTGGAGCGTCAGTTAAGGGAGAACGGGTACGCCCACGGCAAGGTTCACGCCTCACTGGTTCCTTCCGGCTTCCGGCAGATGGACTTGCACCTCGATGTCGATGCCGGAGATCGCTACAAGGTGTTCAAGGTAAACTTTACAGGCGATTTCGGAGCGGTGAAGGTCGAGGAGCTCGAAAAGGCGCTCCGAAACACGCGCGTAAAGCGGATTCTGGGCGGCATCTGGAAGGCGAGGCCCGACTATTCGGAAGAAGCGGTCGACGCGGACCTGCACCGGCTGCGCTCGGTCATGGCGGAGCATGGGTATTTCGATGCCCGCGTTGGCTTTGGCGGGCTCGAGTTCCAGGGCGACCGAGTCACGCTGACTTACTGCATTGATGCCGGGAAGAAGTACGAGATCGGCGAGGTGGAGGTGGCTGGCCGGAAGCTGGAAGTTCGCGATGGCGAGTTTCCGAAGAAAGAGTTCTGCAGTTGTCTTCGAGAGGAGCAGCGGAGAACGGAAAAGGAAGGCCGCCTCGACTTTGAGGCGCGGCTTCGAGTGGAAGACGTCGATCGAAACCTCGTAAACGTGAAGACTGAGATCGAGACGAGCGAGCCGGTCACCGTAGGACGCATCACCTTCACTGGAAACCATCACTACAGCGACTCTCTGCTTCGCCGGACGTTTGTGCTGGACGAAGGGGCGCCGCTGGATCAAACCTTGCTCGGTCGGAGCCTTGTGCGTCTGAACCGGCTGGGCGTCATCGAGCCGGTCACCGATCAGAACGTAATGATCGTGCGCAACCCGTACACCCGGCAAGCTGACATTGTTGTCAAGGTGAAGGAAGTGAAGCGCGGCCGGTGGTCGCTATCTGGACCGGTCGGTACTGTCTCGATGGGTGGGCCTTTGCAGGGAGCGGTGATGTCACGGCTGCCCGCCTGGGGTCGGGGCATCTTCGAGATGTCGACCTATGTCGCGAGTTTCAGCGTCATCGGGTTCGCAAACCCTTACAGCCAGATCATGCCGTTCTTGCCCAACCGGAAGTGGATGCCGATCCTGATGGTCGAGAGGCCATTCATGGAGGGCCAGGGATGGAAGTCAGGTTTTATGATAGCCCCGCAACTTGGCACGCGGTGGATGCTGTTCAACTATGGTTTGAGCCAGGCCCAGGGGCGGCTTCGCAACTGGATCCAGGGGGACATGCCGGCACAGGTACCGATCGTTCTCCCCATCCAGCGCGTATCGCCGAAGCTCACCGGAGGCACTGCTCCCACGGTCGCCAACTCGCTCGTATGCGATCCGGTGAAGTCTCGCTGG
>JADGHK010000244.1 GCA_019686145.1 Bryobacteraceae bacterium
CCGGTGGGGTCTGCATGCCCACCGCCTTCCATGCTTTCCACGCCTCACGCCAGTCATAGCCGAGCAGGTAATAGGCGTTCAGCACCAGGTCCGGCAGCGGCTCTTCCGGCTCCGCCGGCCGATTGAGATCGTCCTTTACTTCCGGGTCGTTGTAGATGTGGTAGAGGCGAGACTTATAGGTCTTCGCATCCGGCGCCGCGTCGTCGCGCACCACAACGCGCGGGGTCTTCACCAGCCCGGATTCGATGGCGTCGTTCAAGCCAAAATCGCTGACGATCCAGCCGAAGAGCGCTTCCTCGCTGCTCTTCTTGCCCGAGGGGGTAAAAGGCGTGGCCGAGAAGTCGTAGCACTGGAGAATCCCGCGCGAGCGGTGCAGGCGGTCGAGGCCGCCGATCCATACCGTGGCTTCTTCTGCGCTGTCCTTCAGGTCACGCGCACGCAGATACTTGCCCTCCGCCTCCCAGTTGACGCGCCAGGCGTGGTGCGCTTCATCGTTGATGACGAGCAGGTTGCGCGCGGCGGCCATCTCCCCCAGCACCTCGCGCGTGTAGGCTTCGTCGCTCTTAGCGCCGCGCTTGTCTACGCTGCGGCGCTTCCTGAGCTGCGCCTCGCTCTCCCAGGCGAGCGCATGCCAGTTGCGCACCAGCACCCTGCCCTGCCGCAGTTTGTCCAGCAGTGCGGATGGCACGATCTTGAAATGCTCGTAGTAGTTGCCCGCGCCCGCCGGCTCCAACACCGCCAGACGGCTCTTCACCGTCAGTCCGGGGGCAACGACGAGCACGTTCTTCGAAAAGCGCGCGTCCTGCGAGTTCGCCACCTTATTGAGGATGTGCCAGGCGATCACCATCGCCATGACGATGGTCTTGCCCGTGCCGGTCGCCAGTTTGCAGCACTGACGCGCGAACGCCCCGCCGTCGCCCGGAATGTCGATGCCCACGCGCTCCGCGGCCGGTGCTTCCCTGAGCCAGATCAGCGTCTCCACTGCCTCCAGTTGGCAGAAGAAGAACCGGCGCCTCTCGAACTCCTCCGGATCGCGCCAATGCTCAAGCAGCCGCTTGGTGATGCTGGTGACGCCCGGGTAACCGGCCTCGCGCCACGCCTTGACGCGCGGACGGATCTGATTGACGAGCGGAATCTCGACAAAGATGCCCGGATCGTCAAAGGATTGCGAGTTAGGTGTGGCCACCACGTAGCCCGCGGGACGGCGGCCGTCCACCAGCTCGAAGGTGCGTGTTTCACGGTCGTAGCGCCAGTGCCGCGCCGGCTCCTCGTATGGCGAATTGATGATGAGCCGGTCGATGGTGGTCTTACCCATCAGGAAAGCTCCATCACTTTCAGGCTCTCGATGCCGCGATCGTCCACGATCTTGACCGCGATGCGCTTGTGTGCGCCCGCCTCGAAGGGCAGCGACTTGGTGCCGCGATAGGCCTCGATCCGCTCCTCGTCAATCTCGGCCTTGAGGCTCTTGGCGAGCCTAGCCCAGCCGTCCTTCTCGCCGGCCATTGGGAAGAAGACCTGGCGCGGATAGAGGCTGCGCCCGTCGTAGTCCGTATCGAGCATCCAGACCGCGATCTTGTCCGCGCCGCCCGACTCGATGCCGCCAGTCTTGGTGTTGTAGTAGTCGAACATCTGGACCTTGCCCGCCATGCCTTCCTTTTCGAGCAGCGAGTTCATCACCAGCAGCGAATCGCCCGCGATCAGGCGGTTCGACCAACCGTGCTTGTGCTGGTAGAACTCGACGGCGTGGCGCAGCGGTTCGGTGCGCTCCTCTTCGAACAACGATCCCTGCACCGGCTGGCCGTTGCCGTTCTTCTTGCGCACCGCCTCGATGATGGTGCGCGGGTCGATGCGTTCGTGAACGTGCAGCGAGACCGTCGGCACCTCGAACGAGGTGCGCTCAGCCTTGCCGGCCCACACCAATTGTGGGTCGAGGTGCGGGTCGTAGGCATAGGTCTTTTTCTTCTGCCCCGCGTCCGGGTCGGTGTCCGGTGTCACCAGCCCCACCGGCGGGTTGTTGGCCCGCTCCTTGTCCCGATGCTCGTAGGATTCGATCGGGCGTTTCGTCGATTTCCTGGTTGTCGTCTTCTCGTGTCTAGCCATGGCATTTCATGAGGCTCTGGACAGGGATCGTGCCGGGGCTTGACGCCGGCGCGGGTTGGTGCACGATGTGCTGCACCCAGGCGAAGTTAGCATTGCCCACCGGCGGCACGCCGTATTGCCAGCGCTTGTCCTCGCGCAGCAGTTCGCCGTGCCGGTCGCTGACGTTGAAAGGCGGGTTCGCAAGGATGAAGTCGGCCTTGAGGTCGGGGAAGCGGTCGTAGTCCTTCGGCAGCACACCCTTGAGCGCCCGGTTGTCGCGCTCGATGCCGGCCATGGCATCGTCGACGAGCTTGAGAAAGATCAGCCCGAGGACGACGTGCTTGTACCCGGCGGCGTCCATGCTGCCGCGCACCGTGGCTGATTGCTTCCCCTTTAGGAACAAGATTGGCCTGGACGTCGCGCTCGAAGCGCTGACAGACGCATGGCTCAGCAAGCGCCTCAACCTCGGCGCACTGAACCGAGCCGCCAGGAAGCTTCGCGTGCAACAGGTGATACAGCCCTACCTCGAAACGGATGTCCTGTGAAGCGCGGCCGTTCCAGCGCCCCGAGCTTGCAGACCTGTCGGCGGTCGTAGCAACGCTCGATCGCTTTCTCTGGTCCGTGCTGGAAGCCGCCGCCCAAGGGGAGCTGTGGCCGCGTACTTGGTCGAACGGCAGCCCGTGGAAGGAGCCGTAGGATAGCGGCCGTGCCGCGACTCACGTTGGTTGCGGGGGTAGGATTTGAACCTACGACCTTTGGGTTATGAGCCCAACGAGCTACCAGACTGCTCCACCCCGCACGACTATAGTAACGCAGTGGGTGCTGGACGTCAACTCGTTGAGCTCTTTCGATTTCGCCAGCTATCGGATTGCAGAAAAAGGCAGCGGACGAAGGATGCTATTGCTGATGTTGGAGACGATTTCGGCGTCCGAGTAGCCCGGCTGGACACGCAGTTTCTGCCATTCCGGGTGGTTCACAAACGTTCGCCAGTTCTTTTCCCGGGCCGCCAGATCGTCGAAAGCCAGCAGGTACGTTAGATTCGGCATGTTTGGCCCCACAATCATCCGGCCGAAGAACACGGGCTGGAGCCCCGTCTTTCGAAATATGGCGATCTCGCCGCCTTCCTCGAACATCTGAATCTTCTTCGCCAGTGTCGCGGGATGATTCGACTCGTACGTCCGCAGCTCGAAGATCCGCGGGGATTGGCGGCCTTCGGTCGAAGGCACCTCGATGGCTGGCATCGTGTTGAACGCCCGGAGCAGGGAACTTTCCATCCGAACGTAGGGCAGAGCCGGACTCGCAAAGAAACTTGTGGATTCCTTCTGATACTCCTTATCCGCCGCCAGCTTCTCCTGTATCGCTTCCATCGCCGCCAGCGACGGATAACTCACTACGGTCAGGTAGAACGGCGACTGCTCGGCGATGACCGGGGCGAAGCACCCGGTCGGGCCTGCGCCAGCCCGCGCCAGGGCGGGGAAGTAGATCTTGCTGAGAAAGTCGGAGACTCGCTGGGTCTGATTGTCCGCGTTGCTGCGCAGCTGATAGCGGCACAGTTCAAAGATGGCCCCTTTGGAGGAGGCGGCAGAAGCGCTTCCAGCAGCCGCTAGCGCGGCGCCCGTTGCGGGCAGGAAGGTGCGACGTTTCATATCAACCTGACTCTACACCATCCAGCCCGGTTCCGGCTTACCCGGCTGCCAGGGCTGGAAGCCCTCCAAACCGCCGCTGGCGGCGTCGAAAATCCGCCAGGGCCGCTTCCAGGTCCGCCGCACTGAAATCCGGCCACATGGTGGGCGTAAAGTGGAGCTCTGCGTAGGCGCATTCCCAAAGCAGGAAATCCGACAGGCGCTGTTCGCCGCCCGTCCGGATCAGGAGGTCGACGTCCGGAGCCGCTTCCTCGCAGTGGCAGGCGCGGCCCAAAGCATGAGCAAACGATTCCCGCGAGACTTCCTTCACCACAGACGCCGCCCGCAGGATGCTGTCTCTCGCCGAGTAATCGACGGCCACCCGGAGATGGAGACGAGTGCCATTTCTGGTCTCCCGCTCCGCTGACTCGATCAGAGGAAGCAGGTCCGAAGGCAGCCTGTCGCGCCGCCCGATAATACTCACCCTGACGCCATTCTTGACGCAGCGCGCCGTCTCCCGCTGGAGGTACAAGCCCAGCAGCCGCATCAGACCAGCCACTTCTTCCGACGGGCGCTTCCAGTTATCCGACGAGAACGCATACAGAGTGAGCACTCCAATGCCTAAGCCTGGCGCCGCTTCCACGGTCCGCCTGACGGCGTCTGCCCCGGCCTGATGCCCCGCCAGCCGCGGTCGCCGCCGGCTCTGCGCCCAGCGGCCGTTCCCATCCATGATGATTGCGACGTGAAGCTTGCTCATAGGCTATTTCTCACGCATTGCCTCGATGAGGGCCTGCATGTGGTCGAGATACCGCTCCAGGGCCTTTCGTCCGGCTGGAGCCAAACGGTATTCCGTCTTCGGTACGCGCCCCTCGAAGGATTTGCTGCAGACGATGTACTCGGCTTCCTCGAGTTTCCGCGCATGCATGCTCAAGTTGCCATCCGTCGTGTTGAGAAGCTTTTTCAGATCGTTGAAAGTCAGACTGTCGTTCGCCGCAAGGGCGCTGACGATTCCCAGACGGATGCGCTCATGAATCAGCCGGTCCAGCTTCGGGATGTCGTTCTTCACGGAAGCGATGCGCAACGCCTTACGCTCGGCCGCGGGAAGACGGTGCTTGGGAAGGGTGTTGCTGTTAGCCACCATACCTCCTGGCGATGATGAAGCCGAAGATCAAATGAAGGGCTCCAAAGCCGGCTGCGAGAAACCAGGTCCCGTAGGAAAGAGGCTGAAACAGCCCCGCCGC
>JADGHK010000245.1 GCA_019686145.1 Bryobacteraceae bacterium
GCCGCTGCCGCTTTCGGTCGTCCGACATCACGGAAATAGACTTCAGCGGGGTTGCCGAACGCCAGAGAATACGGCGGAATGTCCGAGATCACAACGCTGTTGGCTCCGATGATCGCGCCTTCGCCAATAGTGACCCCCTTCAGAATGTGTGCATTGTTGCCAATCCATGCATTGCGGCAGATGCGGACGGGGCGAATGTCGCGTGGATCGAGTGGGGCGTTTTGAGCCCTCAGGTCCGCGCGTTTTGGATGCCCATCGTTATCGGAAATGCGGCAGTTGCTGGCAATCAAAACATCCTCTTCGATCACCACCTGCTGATTTACCGACACCACGAGATTGTCTCCGATCGAAACACGGTCTTTTATGATCAACTGGGGTTTATCGAGAAACCGCCCGGACAGGATATCGAGGCCGAATCCGACGGTCACATTGTTGCCGATGTGAATTTCGACATGCCCGTTCACGAAAGGCAATCCCCACACCACCAGATTCTTCCCCACCGAGTGGCAGCGGCTTTGAAACAGAGGCTGGCTGTAGAACCTGGTGATGATCCATCGGGTGAGATTGATTAAGAAGTAGTGAAGCTCGTATAGAAAACGAAGGGAGGGCTTCAGAAGACCGGGAAGCGGTGGCAGGGAGAAGTAGATGATCTTCTTGAAGGTGGTGCGCAGCAGCCGGTAGAAGGGTGTATCCCCGCGCTTGATCCTGAGGATAAAGTCATCCAAAAAACTCACAAAAATTTCCTTTCCGGCGAAGTGGCTGCAGCTGAGGGATTGTGCTCCATGGGCAACTACCATCCCGGTATACCATACGCCCGGTTTGGTCACTTGTGAATTAGAGGGGGTATATACTGAAGAAATCCTGATGGTCCGCGCCCGCTTCCTGGACATGGTTCAGGATTGGTTTCAGCCTCTTTTGAGCAGTTCAAACGGAGTTAGCAATGCACAGGCTTTGGTACGTCCTGCTTCCGGCTTTCTTGTGCGGGCAATCGATCACTCACGGTCCGTTGGTCTCCAACATCACGCACAGCACGGCTCGCGTAACGTTTGTTACCAGTGCTCATCCTGACGACTCCGAAGTCGAGTACGGCCGCACCATTGCGTTGGGGAATGTGGTTAAAGCGGTAAGGAACCCCACGGCCCCCTTCACGAGCATGGTGCTGCTTACGGGCCTGACACCCGGAACGACATACTACGTTCAAGGGCGTATCAACGGGGGCTCAGCCCGCTCTAACATAGTCACATTCACTACTGAGCCTGAACCGGCTGATCACCCGGAGCTTCCGCTCGAACCGCAGCCGGTCGACGTCTCAATGCCCCAGGGTGAGTATGGGGATTCCTCAGATCTCGTGGTAGCTGAAGACTGCTCAAACCTGGAGGATGTACTGCAGAGGCTGAGCCGTCTTACTGGTCCCCTGAACTATGAAGTCGTGATCCCGGCCGGTACAGAGTGCCGGGGCCGTTTTGTCTTTCCTCCTCGTCCGGAACATAGCGGCTGGGTGGTTGTGAGGAGCAGTGCTGTCGGCACGGATGCGTTTCCTCCAGAGGGAGTCCGGTGGACTACCGACTGGGCAAACTCTACCGCAAAGTTCATCACGACTGCTCTGCCTGTTTCCCATTTCTCCCAGCCGGCCTTTTTCCCGAAACAGCCATGCGAAAACACTGTAGGGGAAGGCGGCTTCGGGTGGGCGATGCTCATCGATAAATCTGTGTTTCCCCTCCTGATCTGCCGCAGCGATTATGAGCCATACAGCGGCCCGACCGCGATTACCGATATCAGTGACTCGGGCGTCATAACGTCCCCGGGGCACAAACTCAAGCCCGGGGATCTGATCACCCTTTCCGACAATGGCTACTACGCCACGACGCAAACGATGGTGGAGAGCGTCGACGGGGACCGGTTTGTCGTTCGCCCGCTGGCGAGGCTTTCCTCGAGATCGAAGTTCGATCCGAGTTTAAATCCGACCTTTACACACAATCGTTTCTGGAAGCAGCCTCCGCATCGAACCGGGGATACTCTGCCTGAAACCTGCAATCAATACGAATGGTTCCACAACCCATCGACAGGCAAAGTGTACTGGTGTACGGCTCCCGATCAGTGGCGGGAGTTTGCCGGCGATGCCTGGGTGGCCGATGCGCATTCCGCCATCATTGTCCGGCCCGGAACCAGGAGATACCGCTTTATCGGGATTGAAGTAACGCATCAGAAGATGCCGGAGCCGCTACCGGAAGGCTGGGACAAGCCTGTCAGAGGGGCGCAGCAGCAGGGCGTCTTCCGCCAGTTGGTGGGCTCATACGGGGACGAAATCATCTGGGACCGTTGCTACTTCCACGGCCACCCGTTCCCCCAGCGAGTGGGGTATGCAATGGGATGGTCGGGGGAGAACATCGCCATTATCAACTCCTACTTCGATGAGCTTTCCTGGTGGAGGGCATCCGGATACAGTCAGTTGGAAGGAGCGGGGGCGATTATCCATTATGAGAAGGGACCTGCCCTCGTGGATAACAACTATATGGCGGCGGCGGGGATCGCCTATTTCGTTCCGAGCAACAATCTCACAAGCCAGGAGATTGTTCATGATGTGACGTTTACGCGGAACAAGCTTGTGGTGTATCGGAAATGGCGCCAGGGGGATCCGGAAAATAATGGAATGATTTACTCGAACCGGAACTCGTGGGAACTCAAACACGGCCGGGTCTTCAAAGTGGAAGGGAACGTCTTCCACTACAACTATTCTGGTCTGACTGCTGGACAGTTCCTGTTGCTCACGCCTCGCTGCTCCTCTCTCCCTCCCTCCATCGACCTTGAAGCAATTCAGGACGGGGAGATTATCACCAGGCAGCCGGTGAGCTTTTCAGCGGGCGACGTGGTTGTCATTTCGGGAACCAACAGCCAATACGACGGACTCTGGGAAATCGCCGGCGCCGCGTGCCGGTCGAATTGTACCCGCTTCACTCTGCGGAATGCGCCGGCAGGAAGTGCTTCAGGCGGAAAAGTCGACCTGCGCGGATCCACCCGCGGGATCAGCGACGTCCTCTTCCGTTACAACGCCTTCTATGAAGGCACGGAAGTCTTACGTGTTACCGGAACTACCGGATGTGAACATGGCCATCTGCCTGCCACCCGCCGTATCGCCCTCAGGGACAACGTCGCTCATGACCTCAATATGCGCTCCTTCGAACGAGGCGGCCGGGTCGATCGCGACGGCGTCTTTCGCAATGGTGATTATGGGGCGCGCGCTGTCCTGAACCTCGGCTGGCTTGAAGATCTTACCGTCGTAGGAAACCAGTTTTACGGGAATCGAGGCAACCAACCGACATTCCTGGGCAACGACCTGGTTTCGGAGGGGCTGCGCTTTTCCGACAACGTTTTTACATTCGACGAATCCGGTCCATTCCGGGGCGTGAGCGGCAATGGCGCCTTCGGTACCGCTGCGCTTGATCGAAGCTTCCGAAGAGATGATCAGCCGAACTGGATTTTCCAACACAATGTCATCTGCTGCGGTCTTGGTCTACTGGCTTCGCGCTACCCTGAAAAAACGTTCTGGCCCAATTCTCTGGAAGAGCTAAAGAGCAATCGCAAGGAAGAGAGGAAGGTGTTGAATGCACGCCTTCCTGTTCTCCGGCCGGCCGCAAGCTTCTCTTTCCATGGCTCCACGTTATCCACGGCGGTTCAATCGCAGCCGGAGTCCGAATTCGATCTGGAGCTGGCGGCCCGGCAGGGGCGCGTCCTGCATGCAGAGGCCAAAGCTGTAGGAGCAGGTTCCGCTGTAATCCGCTATCTCGCACCGGATTCGAAAGCCTGTTCTGTGGAGTTTGGGCCCTCTGCTGTCTGGGGAACGGGACGCCGCATCTCCGATGGCGGAGGGGCGCGGCAGAGAGAAGTACGGCTCACCAATCTTTCACCTGGCCTGCGAATGCATTACCGAATCCTTTGCGCGGCGGAGCAGCCCTCCGGATCATTCCTGGTGCGTTAGAGGATGACCTGTTGAAGATTCTCTGGGTTGGTCCGGGCTTTCTGCACCCTACGACCCGCGGGGGGCAGATTCGCACACTCGAAACGCTTCGGCACTTGAGCCGTCGCCATGAGATTCACTATGCAGCGACGGCCGATCCAGACCAACCTGAAGGCCCGGAACGCAGTGGGGAGTATAGCGCCCGGGCGTTTCCGGTGCCTTTCCGCAGCCTGCCCAAGAACTCACCAGCCTTTGCGCTGCAACTGGCGAAAGGGTTGTTTTCCTCGCTGCCGGTGGTGATGTCCCGGTGGCAGTCAGAGGAGCTTCGGAAGTGCGTCGCGGAGCTCGAACGGCAGAACAGGTATGACTGCATTGTCTGTGATTTCCTGAATGCTTCTATCAACATGCCGGCTTTGAATCACTGCGTGCTCTTCCAGCACAACGTGGAAACAATGATCTGGCGCCGTCTTGCAGAGAATGCTCGTGATCCGATCCGAAGGGCGTACCTGTCATTGCAGGCAAAGCGGATGTTCCGTTATGAGGAGCGGGTCTGCCGCTCGGCAGCGCATGTCATTGCGGTTTCGGAAAATGACGCCGAGCTGATGCGTTCGATGTTTGGTGTGTCGCGGGTTTCAGCCGTACCTACGGGGGTCGACGTCGAATATTTTTCCCCGCGTGCCAATGGCCCTCGCGACGGCCTTGTCTTCGTCGGTTCCATGGATTACATGGCAAACGTGGACGGAGTCCTGTACTTCGTCTCGGAGATCCTTCCACTGATCCGGCGCCGGCGGCCGGACTGCCGCTTGACCATTGTGGGCCGCAAACCGCCGGCCGAGATCAAAGCCCTATCGCTGGCCGATCCGTTGATCGAAGTTACCGGAACTGTTCCTGATGTCCGGCCGTATCTGTGGCGCTCGGCTGTGTCCATTGTGCCCCTCCGTGTCGGAGGCGGGACGCGCCTGAAGATTTATGAGTCGATGGCCGC
>JADGHK010000246.1 GCA_019686145.1 Bryobacteraceae bacterium
GATTCCGGTGGAATGAATCTCGTCCTGGTCCTCGCTGTAGGGCTCGCGGTCGCCCAAGGCCCAGCCGCCGGACGTTTCGTACGCCTCATCGAACCAGCCATCGAGAATACTGAAGTTCAACACGCCGTTGATGCCGGCCTTCATGCCGCTGGTACCGCATGCCTCCTCGCCGCGGCGCGGATTATTCAGCCACAAATCCACGCCCTGCACGAGTTCGCGCGCCACCTGGATGTCGTAATCCTCGAGGAACACGAGGTGCTTCGACAACTCCGGGTCGCGCGAAAGCTGCACAATCTCGCGGATCAGCGTCTTGCCCGGATGGTCCTTGGGGTGAGCCTTCCCGGCGATCACGACCTGCACGGGCATCTTCGGATTCGTGAGAATCTTTTTCAGCCGGGCAACATCGCGGAACAGAAGCGTCGCCCGCTTGTACGTTGCGAAGCGCCGCGCGAATCCGATTGTGAAGGCGTCCGGATCGAGAACCTCGGAGAGCCTTCGCAGTTCCGCGGCCGACGCCTTCCGGCTAATCGCTGCCGCCGTCACTCGCTCCCGGACGAACGCGATGAGTTTGCGCTTCCGCCTGCGGTGCGCCTCCCAGAGCTCATGGTTCGGGATGTCCTTGATCAGTTCCCAGGTCGAGGGCTCCATGTAGCGCTCGCGCCAGTCCGGCTGAAGGTATTGATCGTAGAGCAGCGCCAGGTCGCCATTCAGCCAGCTCGGGAGATGGACGCCGTTTGTGATTGACGTGATCGGGATCTCCCAGACGGGCAGTTTCGGCCAGAGGTCCTGCCACATCTCCTGCGAGACATGGCGGTGCAGCCGGCTGACCGCATTGCGGTAAGAAGAAGTCTTGATGGCGCAAATGGCCATCGAAAACCGCTCCTGCATGTCCTGCGGATTCCGCCGTCCGATCGACAAAAGCTGCTCGAATGTGATCCCGGCCTCACTGCAGTACTCGTGAAAGTAGTCATACATAAGCCCGGCGTCGAAAAGATCGATGCCCGCGGGTACAGATGTATGCGTCGTGAAAATATTGTTGTTGCGTGAGGCGTCCAGAGCCTCCTCGAACGTCAGGTTGTGCTCCTGCATAAGGCAGCGGATCCGCTCGAGCGCGAGAAAAGCCGAGTGCCCCTCGTTCATGTGGAAGACGGTCGGGTTGAGGCCCATCGCTTTGAGAGCGCGCAGACCGCCGATGCCGAGAACGATCTCCTGACGAATTCTCGTATGGATATCGCCGCCGTAGAGCTGGTCGGTGATGTCCCGGTGCTCGGGGTTCTCGTTCTCCGAGATGTTTGTATCGAGCAGATACAGGGCTACCCTGCCAACATTCATCCGCCAGACCTGAATGCAGACAGGTCCGGTGGGAAGCTTTACGGTAACCTTGAGGTCCTCGCCTGTTGACGTACGGACGGGTGTAATCGGCCAGGTGTAGAAGTCGTTAATCGGATACCGTTCCTGCTGCCAGCCGTCCGGGTTCAGATGCTGCTGGAGGTACCCCTTCTTATAAAGCAGCCCGACGCCGACCAGCGGAATACCCGCGTCGCTCGAGCCCTTCAAGTGATCTCCCGACAGGAGCCCCAGACCGCCGGAATAAATGGGAAGCGATTCTACAAGCCCGTACTCCATCGAGAAGTAGGCGATCAGCTTCCCGTCGGGATCCGTAATGCCCTGCTGCATGTACGCATCGAAGCGCTCGCACGCACGGCGATACAGGGCGACGAACCTGGCATCCGCAGCAGCCCGTTCCAGGGTCGACTGCGAGATGCGCCCGAGCATCAGGACGGGGTTGTGGCCGCACGCTTTCCAAAGGTTGGCATCAAGCCTGCGGAACAGCCCGCGAATGTTGTGATCCCAGGTCCAGAGAAGGTTATGGGCGAGTTCGTTGAGGCGGCTAAGCTCCGGCGGCAGCGCCGGGCTAACCATGAATTCCCGGATCCGTGTGATCTGGAAGGGCATGAAACTTCTACTGAACCTCTCAGTCTAGCAGACCGGCTGCGCCGAGGCCCGACGCCGGTTCCTGGTTATATTTTGTGATAGTAGCTGCAGGTTCGCCAATTCCGCAAAAAAGCTTCACAGTATGTAAATATTTTTTGAATCGCTGCGACAAACCGGGATTACAATAAGAGCCATGAAGTTGAGCGCCCAAGAAGAGTATGGGCTGCGCTGCCTCCTTCACATGGCTCGTTGCGGTGAGGGTCAAAGCCGCAGTATCCCGGAAATCAGCCGCGCAGAGGGCCTCTCAATACCGAATGTTGCGAAACTGATGCGGCTCCTGCGTCTCGGCGGAATGGTGGAAAGCGTTCGAGGGCAGGCCGGAGGTTACACTCTTGCCCGGCCGGCAGACCAGATCAACGTTGGCGAAGTCCTTGCCCTCCTCGGCGGCAACTTCTTCGGCCCGCAGTTTTGTGAGCGCCATGCAGGGCTTGAAAAAGTCTGCTTGCACGCCTCTGACTGCTCGCTAAGAAACCTCTGGGGAACCGTGCAGCGACTGCTGGAAAACATACTCGGCAAGACAACACTTCGCGATCTTCTCGTATCAGAGCAAGAAATGGCTCAGTGGCTCGCCTCACGACAGCAACTGTTCACGCTGCAACCCGCACAAACTCATGCTGCTGCGAGTGTCGATGCCTCGCAAGGCACCAGCGCTTAGATGGTTCGCCAGGTTACGTTTCGAATCGTATACTCTCCGGAAATCGTTTTTACTATCCGGTAGTAAGTCGATTGCTTTCTGCTTAGCATTTCTTTCTCCCGCTGTTTCCACATTTGTAAGACAAATTTTCCCCGACGAGTCGAAAGGCGGTATACTCACTATGGCCGCCTGCTTCATTGCCGGCGGTAACTGAACCAAACACGTCACTGCGTGGGAAGAGTGCTTGGGAAGGCGGTGTAAATCCGCCACTGCCCCGCAACTGTGAGCGGCATGTAGTACGGCCGCGCGGCCACTGCGAACAGTGGGAAGGTCGCGCTATTCAGGCCAGCCGCGAGTCAGGAGACCGACTCTTCTCGTACTCACGCCGTGCGTTCCGAGGGAGAACGCTTGATGCGCACTACAATTGCTCTGCTTGTAGCTGCACTTCCCGCCTCCGCGGCTGGAGTGCAAGGTATCGTCGAAGATCCATCCGGAAGACCCGTGGAGGGAGCGCGAATCGTTTGCTCCGGGCGCTCTGCAGTCACCGATTCCACCGGTTCTTTTTCCATTCACGACCTGTCACGTTGCCTGGCTGTGGTATCAGCCCCCGGATTCGAAGAGGCCCGTCTCGTCCTCGAAGAGGGTCGTGAAACTCGCATTCGGTTAACGATCGCGGGGGTAACTGAGCGGATCCTGGTTTCGGCCGTTCGAGGCGAAATGACGCCGGAAGAAGCGGGCGTTTCCGCAAGCATCGTGAAGCGCGATGATCTGGAGTACCGCCAGTTTCCAATGTTCGCTGACATGCTGCGCGAGATACCTGGCCTGCATGTCACTCGCTTTGGCCGTCAGGGATCGGAGACCCAGGTTTTTGCCAGAGGCGCACAGCGCACAGGAACACTCGTGATGATCGATGGGATGCCTGTGAACGACCCTGGCGGGGAGTTGAACTTTGCTCACTTTACAACTGGCGATATCGAGCGCGTAGAAGTGGTCCGCGGTCCGGAAAGTTCGCTGTTCGGGGCCGAAGCGGCCGCCGGCGTGATCCAGATCTTCACGCGCCGCGGCGATCCCGAACGCAAAGTGCCCCGCGGTTCCTTCACCTATGAGCGCGGCAACTTCAAGACAGATCGCTGGATGACAAGCCTGTCGGGAGGAAGCGGGGACCGGATCGATTATTCGCTGTCCGCTGAGCAGTTCCACACCGCCGGAGAGTTTCCCAACGACTTCTACCGCAACACTACAGGAACTGCTAACGTCGGATTCCGCCTTTCCTCCGCCACGCAGATCAGAGGTGTCTACCGCGGTTACGATGGGATCGGCGGCTCGCCGAACCGCGTCGGATACGGCATTATCGACTACGATGCGAATCGGGAGAACCGGCGCAGCACCGCCTCTCTTCGCATCGACGATGTTCGGAGCACCTCCTTCGTCCAGCGCGCGATTCTCGGCTACTCACGATCCAGCGACCGCTTCAACGATGCCGTTACCGACGGACCTTACACAGCGGCGGCCCTCGTTCGCGATTCTTTCGATCCTGTCCGGCGCGTACACCTCGTCGGTCTCGTAGATCCTTCCGCCGCAGCGGTGCCTCCCGGCACGAGGCTTGTCGTTCGTACGACCGAGCTAACCGCATTCCCCGGCTTCAGCATCGTTTCCCGCACAATGGCGGACTATCAGGGTACATGGGCGCATTCCGGAGGCTCCCTCATCTTCGGATACGAGTACGAACGGCAGGCGGGCAATATTTCGCAGCGCGACGTAGACCGAAACAACCACGGCATCTTCGTGCATAAGCAGCACAGCGTCGGAAGAGTCTCTCTGTCGGGAGGCGTCCGTCTCGAACGCAACAGCGTCTTCGGAACCCGGCTCACGCCGCGGGCGGCTGCCGGCATCCGGTTGTTCGGCGAACACGGTCCGCTGTCATCCACGTTTCTCCGTGTAAGCGCAGGGCGCGGTATTACGGAACCGACCCTCTTGCAGGTATTCGCGCAGGAAGGCACCTACATCGGCAATCCGAATTTGCGGGTCGAACGCACCGACAGTTTTGAAGTAGGCCTCGTGCAGGAATGGTTCGGGCGGCGCCTGCGGACTGAGATTGCGGCGTATCAGAACTCCTTCCGGGACTTGATTGTCTTTATCGGCTCGACGCCTCCGGCCCTGGGGACGTGGGACAATATCGACGCCAGCCGCGCGCGGGGTCTCGAGTTCATCGCGCAGTCCAGGTTTTTGCGCTACTTCACGCTCTCCGGCAACTACACCTTGCTGAGCACGAAGATTACGGCGGCGTCCATTCCGTCGTCTAT
>JADGHK010000247.1 GCA_019686145.1 Bryobacteraceae bacterium
ACGCGCGTAACGATCGGCGCCTTCTCGGGGCCCTTCCAGGTTCGCGTCCGGTCGGGCAGCGCCGAGTTTCTATTCAACCTCACAGCGAATCTTCAGTTAGATGGCTTCACGAAGATCCCAGGCAGCGAGCCGCAGACTGCGATGGTCGACACAAACTTCCCGAAGCCGGTTGGCGTTCAGGTAACGGATGCGAACGGGGCGCCTGTGGCGAATGCGGAAGTCAGGTTCACCGTTACAACGGGCGTCGCTTTCCTGAGTGCGACGAGCGCTCGCACAAACCAGGACGGCATCGCCGCAGTCACGGTGAAAGCGGGCGCCGTGCCAGGACCGGTCGTGGTGCGCGCTACTCTCGGCAGCCATACCGCCGACTTCTCGCTGACAGTGACGCCACCGGGCCCCGTCTTTACTGCCTCGAGCTTCTACAACGCTGCAGGCTTCCAACAAGGGCTCGCCCCTGGAGCGCTTGCCCGCGTCCTGGTAAGCAACATTGCGCCGGGTTTGAACGGATCCATTGTCGCTCCTTCCGCTCTCGGACCGTGGCCCCTGGAGCTGAACGGCGTGACGCTTCAGATCGGCGGAATTTTTGCTCCGATCTACGCGATTTCCAACATCGACGGGCAGGAGTCGATCACGTTCCAGGTTCCGTTCGAGGTTGCGCCCGGGCAGACGTCTGTGACCATACGGGCTGGGGAAGCATCCACAACCGTCGATGATGTCACCGTCTCCGCCTATTCGCCGGGCGTCTTCCAGACGGCTGGACCGGATAACCGAATCTACGCCGTCCTTACGAAGGCCGATGGCAGCTACGTAACGCCCGAGAACCCCGCTGAGAGGGGTGAGATTCTCAAGGCGTACGTCACCGGTCTTGGAGCAACTGCCCCGGCTGCCGGCACCAATCACGCCGGAACTGGTGGCCAGAACGTGCTGGCGAATATCGTGGTCGGCGTCAATCACGCGGGGACGCGTGTGATCTCAGCGGAGTATGCCGAGAACATGATCGGTGTCTACGTCGTCACCTTCGAAGTGCCGAGTGACACTCCGGCTGGAAGCGACGTGCCATTCGTCGTTGCGATCCGGGAGGATCAGAACCCTGATCTGCTGTTCAGCAATCCCTCGGCAATCGCGGCGATACGGTAGATCAATCTGGGGCCGGCTCATATAAGCGCCGGCCCTTCCCGCCATTCACCATTTCCCCGAATCTTTTTCTCTCGTTTTATCAATGCAAAGAAATGCTTTTTGAGCGGTTACGTGTGCCTGCCGTTCTATTGTTGGGGCGAGGTGAATATGATTCCCCAATTCCCAACGTATCCAATCCAGGAACTGTACCTCTTCCCTTATTACCGAACCCGGGAAGAGTACAAGCGGGCAACCGGAGAGGAGGCTCCTCCCTACAAGCCCTATAAGCCCAGAAAACACTGGTTTGACCCTGCCGCTGCAAACAGCGCCAACCGGTACATCACGTATTCCCATGCTCTCGTCACCAAAGCGGATGGAGTCACGCCCGCGATCGGCCCCGACCGCAAGCCGGTCATCGACCAACTGATCCTTCTGAAGGAGGATGCCGCGGAGCTGAATATTCCGCCAACAGAGCCGGTCGCAGCGGATGAAATTCCGGTGATCCTGCCTGAAATTCAGGTTCCGCTTCGTCCTCTTGATCCGAGGGAAGAGCTGGATTTTGCCTTCGGGGGAGCGGTCATTGTCAAAAATCTCGACCTTTATGAGGAAATTTCCGAAGGTGGCTTTGGGTCGCAAGACCGGAAGCTCCTCAAGGCGATTGCCGAGAAGCTGGGCGTCAGCTACTGATTTCCGTGTGTGAAGCGGATTTGGGAAGGGGCGGCTGCCTCCGCCCCTACGACTGCAGAATTTCGCGGATCTCGTTCACCGTCACCCGAGGATTTCTCAGCATCAGGTCCGCGTTGAAATCAAACTTCCCCTTGGGGCCGAGATCAGCGGTGATGAAATTGTTGATATAGTATCCCGCCGGAAGGATCGGGCCTCCAGGATACGTCACCGTTTCACTCCAGGTAGTCAGCCCGATGCTCTCGGGATCAATGCCTGCCTGCCGCAAGGCTTCAGAGAGAACCTCCTTCGGATCCAGGGGATTTGTTGCGGCGAGCGCCTGGTCCGAGCTCTCCTTCGGCTCAATTTTTGGCGCAGTGACAAAAGATTGGCGTTGCTCTTCCGCGGTCGGGCCATTCGAGATTCGGCTGCTTGTCGCGTCCCGCCCGAAGTCCCGGTATCCCGAAAAGCCTGCGGGCTCCAGATGATCTTTGAAACTATTGCGAATCCTGGTGTTCCGGTCCACGCCAAGGCCGCTTGACAGCAGGTGGAAGAGGCTCGGCCGGGAAGTGGAGTTCGTGTTCGTGATCAAAAGTTCACCTCCGGAGAGGATGAACTTGCATGCGGGGGGCCAAAAAGCCTAACGCTGAGCGGCCCCGACGAAGTTGACGCGAATCGGAACTTCCATATCACCCGGTGTGGTAATCACCCGCACCGTAAGGGGTCCCCGAGGAGTGCCATTTTCGGGCTTGTAGGAGAATTCCACACGCGCCGATTGTCCCGCCCCAATTTCGGTCTTGTCCAATTTGACCGACAGGCCGGGCGTCTGCACGTGATCCAATCGCAGGCTGATCTGACCGGGCATGCTGTTAGTGATGGTGACGGCGTCCTTCGACTCTCCAACGGTTTGCAGAGAGACTGATGTCTTGTCCACCTTGACCATGGTCTTCAACGACTCCAGGTCGGGCATCTTGATCGCGGGTGGAGCGGGCGGCGGAGCGCCCCGGTTCTCTGCCTGAGATGCCGCCACACGCCCGAACGGCGTATCCACGTATCCGTCGGTTCGCTTCAGCAGATACCAGTACCACTGACCGTTCTCGAGCTTCCACAGCGTGGTGATCGGCGCCTTGATCCGCACACGATTATTGAGCATCAAGACATCCGTCTCGGCCAGCGTCAGCACCCGCGCTTTGGTGTAGTTCTCCTCGAAGTGGATCTGGGCAATCTCAAAGCTGTAGTATCTGACCTTCTCAGCCGCGAAGAACTCGTCCTTGCTGTCCTCTGCCACCATCTCGTCGGCAAGCCGGAACTTGCCGTCGACATGCGCCTGGTAGAACTTGCGGACACGCTCCCGCAGCGCCTCCTCGACGCCAGCGGGAGCACGATCAAACGGATTATTCTGCGCGAGCAGTACAGAGGCGGCCACGAGGGCCGCGCAAACCGGGCGGAGTATCATCATTTCCTCAACAATCCATCCTCGAAGCTCGTCCTCCGATCAGCTTTTCGCCGGTTTTAGGCCAACCACCAGTTCCGGACCCAGCAGTTCCTGCAAGAGGGGCGACTCCGGGTAGGGGTGTCCTGAGTACTGGCGGAATCCTTCGCCCAGTTCGATTCCAGCCGATTTCCCCCGCGCCCGCGTCCATTTCTCCATGGTCTCGAGATAGTCATCCATGCCATGATGCTTTCGCAGCCACTCGCGCTGGCTTTCGTGGCTCGCCAACATCGCCTTCTTTATCTCGAACGTGGAGGCGACGTTCACAACGAAGTCCGGAATCACCGGGCAGCCATCCCGCGTGACGCCGCCATCCGGATCCAGGAAATACAGATGAGGGATGGATGGCAGCCGCTCCAGGTTTCCAAACTCTGCCGTGGAGTAGTTCCGGGCAGGCGCGGCGAAGCACGCATCTCTCACAAGGGCGCTCGTTGCCTCGTGGTCGCAATGATAGTCTACAGGCGCGGCAGTCAGGATGATGTCCGGGCGAATCCGCCGCAGCGCGGCAGTGACCCTTCTCCTCGATGGGTCGTCGTTGAAGATCGCCAGATCGTAAAATCCGAGCCATTCATAGGAGGCGCCGATCATCGCCGCCGCGCGCCGGGCTTCCTCCTGCCGGATCGCGGAGATTTCCTCCGGGTCATGATCTGCCGATCCGCAGTCGCCGGCGGTCATCGTGGCGATCGTTATCTGGTGCCCCTTCCTGGCGAGCAACGCCAGCGTTCCGCCGGCCAGGATTTCCGCGTCGTCGGGATGGGCGTGAATTAACAGGATATGCTTCTTCATTCTTCAGATGTCGTCTGAGGCTGAGCTTCCGCCGTTTCGGCCGCTGCCGGCTCTTCCAGCGGAATTTCGCACTCGCAGCAATCGCTACACCGCTTGCAGCGCTGGCACAGATGCAGCGAACAGGCGTCCTTCGTGCAGTTCACACAGATTTGTGTGGATTCCCCCCCGCAGATGCTGCAAGTGAACGTTAACGTCTCACTCATTTCCGGACTGCTTTCCCGGCGGGCTGGCTAATCAGGCTCGCACGGCAACGCTGCGCTTCCCGGTCGATGATCTCGAACTCCTTTTCGCGCGCGGAGGCGAGAGTCGTCATATACTGCTGAACCTGATCCCGCACCGCGGTGTTTTCGTTCACAAGGCTCTGCAGCAGGTCCCCGATGGCTGGATTCTGATAGCGCCGGACTCCCTCTGTCAGCGACAGCAGCCTGTCGGTCAGGGAGTCCAGGCGGAAGTAGGCTTCAATCGCCAAGGTCAGCCGCTCGGGATCGCGAGCCAGCTTTTCGCTCGTTTGCAGGAAATACGTGAGCTCATCCCGGCTCGACTTCCACTGAGCAATATAGGCTTCGGGCGCGCCGTTCTCCACCCACGCCTTCGGCTGCAACTGATCCAGAACTCCCTCATACCGGCGAATCTGCGCAGCCCATGATTCGATGGTCTTGCGCAATTCCCAGTCCGGCGGGAGACTGTCCGTTTGCGCGGCAAGCGAAAGGCTACTCACCACACTTAGCAACAGGAGCAGGATTGCCTTTGACACAACTTTCATGCTAGCGCAATCGCCGCAGCGCTAGCTGAGGGCGGGGCATCTTTTAAGGGGATGACTCCTACACCTGTATCTTATACACATCTGACGCTGCCGA
>JADGHK010000248.1 GCA_019686145.1 Bryobacteraceae bacterium
CTGGCGGTGAACTTCGACGTGCTCTACAGCCGCCGCGCCTCGCGCAAGCTTTCGCTTGACGTAAAAACAGATAGCGTTCTGCCTGAGGAGAAGCAACCAGGCGTTGTGCCCGTCTCGATCTGCTATGCGGTGCTGGTGCCCCCGCCTGCAGATCTGCTGGAGCCTCCGCCGCAGGCGCGGCCCCAAGTGGAGAAGCCCGCGGAGCGTCCCGTCGAAGTGAAGCCGGCTCCGTCGATGCCCGCGCATACGCCGGATCCGAAGCCGGCATCTGTGCCTCCGGCTGCCCAGGCGGTGCCTACAGTTGCCGCTGCCGTTTTAGCGCGGCCTTCCGCTCCACCTCCGCCTGTGGCTGTTGCGCCGACTGCGCCTGCAGTTACCGCGACAACGCCCGTGCTGCAATACGCTGCACCGGCAGCGGATTACTATGCGGGGTCCAGCTATGCAATCGCGCCGCCCGCTTCTGTGATCGAGGACCATTTTTCGCTCATGGAGGAGTTTCTGCAGACGCAGGAAGAGCTCGTGATGCGGATGATGGCGCCCGGAGCAATGCCGTCCTCTGTTCCGGCTTCTGCAGGCTACGCACTTCCGTCTGAAGCTTATGCGGGAATTCCGGCGGCTGCTCCCGTGGTGTCTGTTCCTTTGGCGCCGCCGCCCGCGCCGCCCGCAGCGCCCGGTTTCGTGAGCGCCGTGCCGCCCGCTCCCATGCAAGTCCGGCCTGCTGCACCTTCACCCGCAGCTCAAGCTGTGGCCCATCAGGCAGCGCCAGCCGGCGGCCACGAGCGGAGGTCTCTCATCCGCGAACGGGTTGTTGTCGAGGAGACACCGGGCCAGTCGATGACGATCCGCTGCACGGTCGATCTCGATGAGCACCGTTACCTGGAAGACCACTGCCTGTACTTCGAAGCATCGGAGCGCGGCAAGCAGGGCAACCGCATTTTATGGATGCCGATGACGGGCAGTATCGAGATGCTGGCGGAGGCGGCGAGCCTGCTCCTGCCCGGGCTCCTGGTCACAGGGGTGAAGAACGTCCAGGCGCTCCGGCCCGTGACCGTCGAAAAGGGCGCCGCGCCCGCAACCGTTGTGATCTCGCTGCTGAGGCTCGGGGACAAACAGGTGCGGGCCTCCATGCGATCGCATCGGGCTGATGGCAAGCCGGGAGACGTGTTGACCGAGGCGGTTGTCGTCTTCGACTTCAGGTTCCCTGAGCCTCCTCGTGTCGAGCCGCTGACGCTCGTCAACCGGAGGCCGGCGATCTGCTCCGGTTCTGATATCTACACGACACACCGCATGTTTCACGGCCCGAGTTTCCAGGGCATTGTGGGTGTCGATGGGGTCGGTGAAAACGGGCTCATTGCCCGGCTGAAGATCCTTCCCACACAGAATCTGCTAAAATCCGATCCCGATCCGAAGTTTCATATCGACCCTTACCTGCTGGACGCAGCGGGGCAATTGGTTGGCTACTGGCCGATCGAATATCTGTCGGAGGGCTTCGTCCTTCTTCCCATCCGCCTGAACGAGCTGGTCCGGTTCGGCGACAATCCGCCGCCTGGAACCGAGTTGACCTGCCAGATGGTGGTTCGCAGTATTTCGCACCGCCAGCTTCGGGCGGACTTTGATGTGATCAAACCGGACGGCACCCTCTGGCTCCGGATCGTCGGATGGGAAGACTGGCGCTTCCATTGGGAACAGCGCTTCTACGACTTCTGGCGGTTCCCGAATCTGTACCCGAACGGGCGTCATATTGACTTCCCCGAGCTGGACCAGCTCGGGATGGAGTGCCGCATGCTCGATCCGATGGCCGAGGTCGAGAAAACCGGACTCTCCGAGACGGTTTGGACTCGCATGATCCTGGAGCGGAACGAGCTGGCGAGCTATCTTACTCTGCCCGACGACGAAAACCGCCTGAGCTGGCTCTTTTCAAGAGCAATCGCAAAGGATGCGGTACGGATGTGGGTAAAGCGCTGCTATAATCGCCAACTCTACCCGGCGGATGCGGAGCTTACCGAAGCGGAAGGTGGTAAGTTTCGCGTAGCCGGTTTCTGGGTGCCGGAAGTTGGCAAGGCGCCATTCGTAGCGGCATGTTACCGGGACTTGGTGGCAGTTGCCGTTGCAGGCTCCTCGGAGGCGACGATCGGCATGGCAAGGGTCGTACCGGGTACTCCGTTGTCCGAAAGCGGCCTTCAACCAAACGAACAGGCTGGCGTTCAGGCAACTGGAGCCCCGGACGAATGGATTGCACGCGCCGTCGCCGCCAAACAGGCTGCCGCCCGATGGCTGCAGCCGGAAATGGGTGAAGGTGAAGCGGCCGCGTTCTTAACAGTTACAGACATTGACGTTAAGAGCGGGCGCTTGCTAGTGGTCGACCAACGTACAAGTGGCGACAGGACGCTGGTTGTACGAACAGTTCGCGATGGCGACTGGATCATTGCTGTTGTATTGGAGTGAGGACTTCAAGTGGAACTACTAACAAGAGATAAGGTTCGACAGGACCTGATCGAACTGCTGAAGGATGCTCGAGAGGATTGGGACCACTCGATCACCGTTACCGACGAAACCGGGATTTTCAACGATCTCGGCTTCGAGTCGATTGATGCCGTGGGCTTGAGCTCTTCCCTGGAAGCGCATTTCGACCAATCGCTTCCTTTCCCCGAGTTCATGACGAAGGTCAAGGAGCAGAACCTGAAGGACATCACGGTTGGTCATCTTCTTGACTTTCTGATGGCGAATCTTCGCCAGTCGGCGGAAAGGGCCGCCGCATGAGTAAAGTCGTACTTTTCGGTCTCGACGGCGCCACTTACACCGTCCTCGACGATCTCGTCGCGCGGGGCATGATGCCGACGCTCGCCGAATTCATGCGGACGGGCGTCCGCGCGAAGATGCTTTCGGTGAAGCCGCCGCTCACGCCGCCGGCCTGGTCTACCTTAGTGACCGGCCGCACGCCCGGCCATCACGGCGTTACCGGCTTCTTCCAGTACGACGCGCCGGATTCGCTTTCCATCCAGTTGATCTCGTCGCGGCAGCTGGTGGCGGAGACGATCTGGTCAATGGTCAACCGGCAGGGCAAGCGCGCCGGAAGCCTCAACTTCGTCGCCCATCAGCCGGCTCCCAAGATCGACGGCTGGGTGATTCCCGGCTGGGTGTCCTGGCGATGGATCCGGCGCCTGAGCCACCCGTCGACGCTCATCGACAAGCTGAAGGCTGAACTTCCCGGCTTTGATGTCAAGTCGCTTGCGATCGACTTCGAGGAAGAGCGCAAGGCGATCGTCGGTGCGCCGATCGACGACTATAAGGACTGGGTCGGCCTGCACATCAATCGTGAAACCCAGTGGTTTAACGTGATGAAGCACCAGATGCTTCACGATCCGGTGGACCTGGTGGGCGTGGTGTATGACGGGGTCGACAAGCTCCAGCATCTTCTGTGGCCGTACCTCGACCCGGCACTGACTCCGGCTGAACCGGACGCGGAATTCCTGCGAATTCGCAGCCTTTGCTGGGATTACTTCCGGAACATCGACAATCTGCTCAAGCAGACGATGGAGCTGGCTGGTCCGAACACCACCATCTTTATCTGCTCAGACCACGGATTTACCGGCAGCTGGGAGATTCTGTTTATCAACAACTGGCTGGAAGAGCGCGGCTATCTCACCTGGAAGGAAGGAACCGAAGCTGTACAGGACGACAACCAGGAGCTGGAGCCAAGTTTCTACCGTCTGTCGGCATTCGATCTGACCAGGACGAAAGCCTATGCGCTGACGGCAAGCAGCAACGGTATCTACATTTCCGTCAAAGGCCGTAAGGATGAGAACGGAATTCCTCCTGAGGAATATGAGTCATTCCGGAGGAAGCTGATCGACGAACTCCTGAACGAGTGCGTTGATCCAGAAACTGGCGAGAAGCTGATCACGAACGTCTGGACGCGCGAGGAGATTTTCGATGGACCAATGCGGGACATTGCTCCCGACCTTACCCTTGCTTTGCGCGACTATGGCTTCGTTTCGGTCCGCCGCAACCGCCGTATGTTAGCAAAGCGGCCGCAGATTCTTGGTACCCATCACCCCGAGGGTGTGCTGATTGCGCGAGGACCGGGCATCCGGCAGGGCGCTGTCATCGACGACGTCCACCTGCTGGATGTCGCGCCGACAGCCCTGTATGCGATGGGGTTGTCGATTCCTGCCGATTTGCAGGGACGCGTTCTCAACGAAATCTACACGCCGGAATATCTCGAGGCTCACAAGGTTCGTCGCGGCGAGGAGACGAAGGCTGTCGCAGCGGGAGCCGGGACGGACGCGCCGGGCGACGAAGAGGCCGAGATTCTGGAGAAGCTCAAGGCCCTCGGGTACATCGAATAAGCATGCCAAAGGCACCGGTCAACGGCATCGAGATTCACTATCAGACTCGTGGCGAGGGGCCCGACGTAATTCTGATGCACGGAATCACATCGTCCCTCGCCATGTGGTACAACGAGTTCATTCCGGCGCTGAGCAAGGAGTACCGCGTAACAGCGTACGATCTGCGCGGCCACGGCCTCAGCACGATCACACGTCACGGTTACAGCTCTTACGACATGTCAAGGGATTTGATTGCGCTCATGGATTACCTTGGCATCGAGAAAGCGTCGTTTGTCGGTCATAGCTTCGGCGGGGCGATTGCCATGCACGCCGCTCTCGACTTTCCCGACCGGACCACCGCTGTCGTCATGCTCGACTCCGGTCTTGCCTGTCTGCGGTATCTGCGGATCATCCACGAGTGGGTCGGGTGGCAGAACCGACCCGCGGACATGATGAAAGACGGGCTCACCCTCGAGCAGTTTCTGGAGCTGGATAGCAAGCAGGACGTTACCGACATTATCAAGCGAGGGCTCAGCGTTCCCCGCCGCGCCGGATTCAGGAAGGGACAGGATGGAATGACGCCGCG
>JADGHK010000249.1 GCA_019686145.1 Bryobacteraceae bacterium
GCCGAGAGGCGCGGCGGTCCGTTCTTGTACAGCGCGTTCTTCCCCTTATAAGGAACGACACGGAACCGGCCGGTCTGCTGATGGAGTCCGGCATCCGATGTGTCGGAGGCGGTGGTGCGGAACCGCCACTCGCCGACATGCTCAGGTGAAAACCTTACCTTCCAGCGGCGGCCGCCGTCCCAGAAGGCCAGAACTTCATCTTTGAAGCCGTTGGGGCCTTCAAAGCGGACGAGGACCTCTTCCTTGAGCGGGTTCGCGTAATCCTTAGTCGATGTAAATGTGTGTTCGAAGCGTCCGAAGCGGAAGACTTGCGGATCGGCGGCAACCGCTTGAGTAGCGATTGCCGCAGCGAGTACTACGACCGGCAACCGGAAATTCATTGTTACTGTGCGGGGCGGGGCCGGGGTGTTGCGTCGCCATCCACCAATCTGAGGGCCCAGCGGATGGCCTCGAAGTACATCTTCTGAATGTCCGGCCGCTCCCATGCTTCGAAGGTGTGGCCGAAGGTCGAGTAGAAGACGCGTCCTTTCCCGTAGTTCCTCGCCCATGCGACAGCAAAGTCTTTGTCAGTCCTGCGCACGTTCTTGTTGTTGAGGTCGATCTTGCTTTCGTCAAGGCGGGCCAGAACACGAACCCGGTCCCGCGAGAAGTTCTTCACCTGATAGATCTCATCGTAGGTCGTGAACTCTTTGGGGAAGTGCCGGGTCGCGGGGAATTCGCGGTCCTCTACGATAATCGGGGCCTGGAAGGTATTCCAGGGGTGCATGTCGAAGTAGCCGCCGATCATTTCACCGTACTCAGGCCACTGGTAGAAGGTGTCGGTCGCGCTATGAACGCCGATGAATCCCTTTCCATCCTCACGCACAAAGGAGAGCAGGGAAGCCTTTTGCTCATCGTCGAGCTTGAGTTCGCCAGTCGTATAAAAAATCACTGCGTCAAAAAAGTCAAGATTCTTTGCGTTCCCTTGCAGCTTCTTTTTTGTGATGAGCTGAGTATCGGTACGAATGTACGTGTCGTAGAGCCCGGATTCCTGCCCCATTTTCCAGATGGTGGCTAAAGCATGCGATGTCGAATCATGCTGGAATCCCTCTACCGCGCCAATCGCGAGAACCTTGTACTTCCTTTTCCCCGCCGTCTGCGCCTGCGCGCAAGCTACGGAAAAGGAAAGCACAACACCAAGAATCAGAAAACGGGAAAGCTTCACAGGCCAGCTCCAATCCGCATCAATCGTAGTACAGGGGGCAGGGAGGTGCAACGCCGGCGCATCCTTTGCATCTTGTACCATTACCGCTGCTGCTTGATCTTGCAGTTTGACGTCCGCGTCCCCGATCCTGCTCGTCTTGACGTAAAAAGTACTAGAAGTTTGTCGTCCAGGGCGGGTATTGCACCTCATCGCAGTCGACCTGAAACTTGCCTTTTAACACTTCAAAAGCGGAAACAACGCAGAAGTCGGAGGAAGCCTCTTTCGTGTTGGCTGTAACGGAGTTGGAACATCACTATTATCAGGAAATCCTACTAGATCTGTCTGTCGGCGTGATTGTGCTGTCCCCTGATTTGCGGGTGCTCTCGATCAGTCCGATCGCCTGTGACCTTCTGGGCTTGTCTCAAGAAAAGAAGCATGGGCTTCGCCTCAACGACATTCTTCCGTACGATTCTCTGAAAGCCCGTATCCTCGAGGCGTCTGCCTACCCTGAGTTGAGGCACGAAGTCGACCTGCAGCTACCCAACGGCAATCAGGTGCGCATCTCGGCGCAGTGGATGGACGATCCGACCGGCGTGAATCAGAAGAACATTCTCCTGGCGCTACAACCCGCCGGAGGGCCTCCCAGGGCGGACCTTGCGGACACAAGCGGTTTTGTCGCGTGGGAGATGAGTGCTGCGACGTTTCGATACACGCATGTGAGCCCCGCGGTTGTGGAACTTTTGGGCTATCCCGCCGAGTCCTGGCTGTCAACGCATGAGATCTGGATGGAGCACATTCCCGAGGAGGATCGCGACTCCTACATCAACTTCCTGCTGACAGCGGCCGAAACAGGAGGCCGTCACCTGCATGAGTATCGTGCTGTGGCTAAGGATGGCCGGTTTGTGTGGCTGCTCGAGGAGATTCGCGTCAAGCGCGGTCCGCGTGGACGGGCGGAGTACCTCACCGGCATTGCGATTGATGTGACGCGGCAACGGCAGGAGCAGGAGCGCCGGATCGTGGAGGAGAGAGCGGCTGCCGTGTCCGAGCTCGCCAGCCGCATCGGTCACGACTTGAATAATCAACTGATGATCCTGACGGAATACGGCGAAGGAGTGTTGGCGAAACTGCCGCCCGAGCATCCTGCTCGACACGAAGTGCAGCAAATGCTCCGTTCCGCCGACCGGCTGGCTATGCTTTCCCGGGAATTGGAAACCCTCGGCGGAAAAACACTGTCCGATCCAATGGCGTAATCGTCCCGGAGCCGGTCAGCTTACTCCGACGATCCGGTGCGGCGCCGGTCCGCGCGACGAACGGCGCCAGCGTTCCCAGGAAACGGGATAGCGGTTTCCGGTCCGTCGCATTCGAGCACAGTTCGGCCGGAAGCCGCACCGCTTGGCACGCCGTGCCGCTGCGGCGAGGGGCAGCAGTCCACCGGGCAGAAGTCATGATTGGGGCCGTACCTTCCGATTGCCCTTTTCGGGGTGGCCGGGTCCAGGCGTTCCAGGATGAGCTCCCGGATCATCGCAATGAACTTCGGGTGCGTGTCCACGGTTTGAGCCCGAACCATCTGCAAGCCGAGCTGCGCGGCAAATTCCCGCGCCTGCGTATCGAGGTCGAACAGGACCTCCATATGGCAGGAGATGAAGCCGATGGGAACGACCACTACGTCGCGGCTTCCCTCGGCAGCCGCGATTTCGCTGAAGTAGTCACGAATGTCCGGTTCGAGCCATGGCTGTCCGGGCGGGCCGCTGCGGCTTTGATAAACGAGCCTGTAATCGCTGCGGCCTATGCCTTCTGCGACCAGGCGGCACGTCTCCTGTAGCTGCCGTTCGTAGGCAGAGGTGCGAGCCATGGACACCGGAATGCTGTGCGCGGTGAACACAAGGTGGGCGGCGCCGCGCCGCTCTTCCGGGAGACTGGCAAACGCGGCGCGCGTCCTTTCGATCATGGGCTCGACGAAGCCCGGGTGGTTGTAGAAGGACCGAATCTTGTCAATTACCGGCGCACCGTGGCCAACCTCCGCTTGCGCCCTGAGGATGTCTTCACGATACTGGCGGCAGCCTGAGTACGAGCTATACGCCGAAGTGACGAACGCGAGGGCTCGCCTGACGCCGTCGTTCTTCATTTGCCGCAGTGTATCGGCAAGGAGCGGATGCCAGTTGCGGTTGCCCCAGTAAACCGGAAGATCGGGACCCTTTGCTTTGAGTTCCTGTTGTAACGCCCGTATCAAAGCCCGGTTCTGATCGTTCAGCGGGCTCTTGCCTCCAAACAGGAAGTAATTCTCCGCCACCTCGAGTTTTCGCTCCTCAGGGACATTGCGCCCCCTGAGGACGTTATCAAGGAACGGCATAACGTCTTCCGGCTTCTCAGGGCCGCCAAAGCCGACGACGAGGACTGCGTCGTAGCCGCCTGGCTTGTTTCCTGTCAAAACACGCTCCATCTCCGTTACTCCTCGCGCAGCACCTCAAGCGGCTTCCGGCGAAGAATCCGGAAGCTGGCGAGCCATCCGGCGCCATTTGCAATGACGGCTGTCGCCGCAACGGCAATCGCTGCCGCGAGCGGATCGAATACGAAGGAACCGTCCAGCAGGTTCGTCAACAACAGCCCTGAGAATATCATCGCGAGCAGGCTTCCCATCACACCGGCGGTTAAGCCGAGGATGAGAAACTCGATGGAGAAGATTTTCGCCAGACGGTTTCGCTTTGCGCCGAGCGTCTTCAGGATCACGACCTCGCGAACCCTTCGAAAGCGGGTTCCAGCGACGCTGGACGCCAGGATGACTGCGCCCGCAAGAATTGCAAAGACCGAGATGAAGCGGACGACGAGCGCCACCTGATCCACCACTTCCTGGACAATGGCGAGGATATCGGCTGCGTTGATAACCGTGACGGTGGGGAAGTACTCAAAGCACACGCGCTGAAAGCTGGCGACCGATTCCGGGCGTACGCGCACGCCGCTGAAGTAGATGGTGGGGGCGTTTCGCAAAGCGAATCGATTGAGCACGAACTCCTGGTTTGCCGCGAGCCGTACTTGTTCCTTTCGATGAATGGCGACTACCTTCGCCTGAACTGGCTGTCCGCTCACTTCCCATTCAAGCCAGGATCCGATCCGGATGCCAAGGGCTCTGGCCGCTTCCACAGTGACGGAGGCTGCCGGTTCCTCGAGACCCGGCTCCCACCATTGACCCTCCATCACCTTCACGGTATTCGGCGCCGTCTCGGCCCAGGAAATGGAGAGTGTTCGCAGCAGCCGTCTTTCGTAGCCTTGCCTCGACTCGCGATCCAACGGAACGCCATCAACCCTGGTCAGTCTTGCCGAGACCGAAGGAATCATCTCAATCGGTCCTTCTACGCCGGGCTGCTTCCGAATCAGAGCTTCCACCGCCGATACTTCCGGCTCGGTAATGTTGATGAGAAACACGTTGGGCATTCCGGGCGGGGCGGAACTCATCACGCCCTCCAGCACGGATTTCTGGATCATGTAAACGGTCAGCGTAAACATGACGCCGACGCCAAGCGCCACCAGCACAACCTCGGCATGGTTTCCGGGCCGGTAGAGATTGGCGATTCCGTGGCGCCATGTCGGCGGCAGCTTCCATGGAGCTCGCCGGATGAAGAGCCGCAGTCCGCGCAGCATCAGCCAGGCGACTGCGGAGAGCGCAATCAGGCTTCCGAACAGCCCGCCCGCAAACCAGAGTCCGGCCTTCCAGGAATCGCTCAGCCA